>JAQZBM010000200.1 GCA_029238945.1 Clostridia bacterium | reverse complement strand
CCTCTGCAGATGTTCCGAATAAAGCATATAATGCGATTTTATCCGAATATGGCGAATCATTTGTATTATATACCTCTGTTTCATAGGTTGGAGGTACATTCAAGTCTTCTTTGCACAAAACATTATTAAAAGCTTCTATATGCTCTTTTAGAAGCCTTCTTCCTCTTACCAGGTAATCCTTGATCCTTTCAAGATTTCTGGTCTGTGCCAAGCCTGTAATTAACGCCTCTGTAACGCTGCAAAAATAGGAGGATGCAAATACGCAGGCAATCTCCATACTGGTTAAGGGTCTTTTGTGTCCGATAAAAGCCCCCATGATGCTTTGACTTTGTGCAAATTCAATTGTTTTTGGGATAGGAATATAAGGGATTCTTACAAATATGCCCTTTTGTAAGGCAAGCTCATCAATTTTATTCATCAATTCAACTGTTTCCTTAATTCCCATATTGAAAAGCTTTCTCACATCTGCTCTGGCAGATAAACACAGAGTTAGCCCATAATTTGAAAGGCCGAAGGTTGTCATTTGCTTTATACTAAGAAGTATCAGGGCATCTGAAAATAACTTATCTGCATCAAGCCTTATATCATCTTCCTTAAATGCATAAGGAATCGGGTGATTGACGCTCCTGTATATCTCCTCTATTCCCTCCAGTAATTTTACAGATAGATTGGCCGCATCTTCTAGAATTGCCTTTATATCCCCGTCTTCAGCCTTTTCTACAGCATGCATTAATATATATTTTGATTTCGAATTCAAAATGTAAGAATTCCATAGATAAGCTATCTCTGCACTGGTCAAATCTATGCTCTCCGCTTTATGCTCCATTGTCTCTCACTCCTTTTAATTTCTAATTATATGGTATCCTTATGCAAGCTATTTATTCCAAATAAAAATCCGGCATCAACCGGATTTTAACGTTTGTTTTTATAGTTTCTAAAGGAATGAGCAGGCTGGTCTGAAAGTCTGTCAACATAGATAAGTCCTCTTCTCCACAAATAAAGCATATAAGGGATGAATGCCATAAGCAGCACCGGACTTTTGGAAAACAGAATGAAATCATATATGCCATGCAGCAGTATCGGAATCATTAGGGCATATAATATGTATCTTTTTCCCATATTGTCTTCTTTAAATTTGGCAACTCCGAAATAATAGCCCATTACCACTCCAAACAGTGCATGGGCAGGTACTGCCGTCAGGGCTCTTATAAATGCTGCATGGTAGCCGCTCAGCATAACATATCCGATATTTTCAGTTGTAGCGAAGCCTAAGGATATAAAAGCACTGTAAACAATACCGTCGTAGCTTTCATTGAAATTCCTGTTTCGCCATATAAAAAGCCAAAAAATCAGAAACTTGAAACCCTCTTCTACCAGTCCGGCTACTATGAAGGCCGTATAACCGGCTGTAAGAAGACTGTCTGTCTCAAGGTCAAAAAGGTTCAGCCTCAGCTCTACCAACACTATAGGAACAACCGCAATGCTTCCTGACAAAAAGGCTTTAGTTAGCAGCCTGCGAGGTTCTCTTTCATATTTATCCCTCAGATATATGTAGTAAAGCAAAGCCATGGACGGAGCAATGGCAGATATTAGTAGAAGCATAGTCAATCACTCTCCTGCTGAATCTTCGATAATTCTAATCTGTTCCTCTGATAAACCGTACATTGTATATACTTCCCTATCTATGGCCTGTAAAATGCATTTGTGTTCTGCTGCATTCTGGGAGCTCGTTATCCTTTCTGTCAATCTCAGGATGTTTTCATTTATTGTGTCCAGCTTCAGCTTTATCCTCAAAACTGTGTTTGGATAGTAATCGAAAAGTGACGGACTTATCCTTTTGGCAAAGCATTTAAAATAAAAATCCACCAGCTTGGAATTCAGCAAAGCCGCCAAATATTCCAAGGAAAAAGAGTTCTGCAGCTCACTCTTAAGCAATAGACTATATATGTCGGCGCTGCAAAATAAGCCCTTTCTGTCCACGGCAAATCTGCTCCGTGCTGCCTTGTAAGGGTATATAATTTTAGGGCTCTCAAAAATTCTGCTGTCTCTTCCCCATTGCAGCTTATACCATTTACGCAAATCTCTCTGACATTCCCTGCGTTTTGACAGTCTATCCCTGTGCACCTCTGCAAATCCAATTGCCGCAGGGTATTTCTCAGGGTCATCGATAAGGTCAGTATATATAACAAGCTTGTCTGAGGGCGTCACAAAGAACTTTTCTATCTGACTGTTTTTTATCCATGGTTTCAGCAGCGATTTTTCTATTTCTAGTTCCTCTGCCTGTTCCCGATTTACTATGAAGGCTCTGTCACAGCCTGTTATAATGCCCTGGAAGCTGTTGAACAGCTGGTCCAGTCTATGAGTGGACTGACTATCGATATGCCGGTAGAGCTCCAGCTTGCTTGGCTCCAACAGCAGCCATCCTTCACTTTTAAGAAGGGCTTTGTCTGTGTTAAACTCAGCCAAGCCCTTCTCAAATAAGTCCTTTAATTGACAGTCCTGATTTGTGCACGGCTTCTTCACCCTGACAGCCGTTGAAGCATCGCTTTTTCTGACACTGACTATGCAGACTGCTACACCGGCATCGCTGAATATTCTGCTGTCTCCAAAGTCTATTATCTCCTCTATGGCGAAGCCCTTTAGGAAGTCTCTGAGTCCTGCCGCTGAAGGTCCTTCCATAAAGTACCTGGAGGTTATAAAAGAGAGTCTTCCATCCTCCTTCAGCAGATCCATGCCTCTTTTGAAAAAGCAATAGGAAATATCCGCCTTATCTCTATATACGGCTTTATAATGCTTGTACAGTTCATTTTTATACTTTATAGAAACTGCCTTGTGCCCTATATATGGCGGATTCCCTATGACAATGTCAAAGCCCTGCTTCCAGAACCATGCAAGCTCATTACTCTCAAAATCTGAAAGCAAGCTGTCAGCACAAATGATATTGGTATGGCAGCTGCTGCCGACAGTCTCCTGCAGTTCTGCCCTTACAAAGGCTGCCGCCTCAGGGTCTATATCAACTCCCCACAGGTTATGCTCTACAATGAATTTGCCTATGGTTTCTTCAGTAAGTATACCTTGAAGCTCCGGGTGCTTATCTGTTATTGCTTCCAGCTCACTCAGAAGCTTCTCTTTCAGCAGCTGGTAAGCCTTTAGCAGAAAGTACCCTGCACCGCATGAAATATCCAATACCCTGACATAGGGATTTTCTATAAGATTAATATTATCAAGCATATTACTGCTCATATAGTCAACAATTTCTATAGGTGTATAGAATACACCCTTTTTCTTACGGTCCTTTTTACTTTTGTTTTTCTCCAGCTCTCTGCCCTTATTATAGAGCCTGCTTATTATATCCATAAAGTTCTCTCTCCTGACTGCCCCTGTCACATGTTTCGTGATTATTTCTTATTTCTTTTATCCTCAAAATCAATTACCTTACTGTCCAGCCTCTTTTGCTTTGCAACATAATCACCGATTTCAGACTTAAAAGCATTCCATATGAAGGCAGCAACTGCCGCATCGTCAATCCAGCCTATACCAATGATGAAATCCGATACTATATCCGTCGGGAGTATGAAGTAAAAAAGACTCCCTATAATCAATCCTTTTTTGTAGAAAGGCACTTCCTTATCTTTAAAATATTTAAAGAAATATTTTATATTCCTAAACATTTAATCACCGCCTATACATTTCATCATAATTATTATACACCAAGGCTTCTGTTATTAACTATATAAATCTCTTTAGTCATCGATTAAGAACCCCATCTGACACCGTAATCAAAGATTGCTGCCGGGTCCACTGAAACTTGTTGTATTCACAATAATAGAAAAAACGCCCTTTGGGGCGTTTTGTATTGTCTTATCTCTTCTTCTCATCGTGCAGCACTTGGTCGATTACAATAGCCAGAGTCAGAAGAAATGCATGATCTTCCCCGTCTGCTATCTCAATACCGTAGCTGTCGCTGAAGGAAAACCACTGCTTGTTTATAACGGCAACAGCTCTTCCGCCCTTAGTTATCTGGAAGTCATAAGCAAAGAAATTTCCGTCAATATCATAGCTTCCATATATACTGTCTATTATGAACTTTGGTTTGAAAAAGGTCAGCTGCTTTTTGACGGAGGCTACCTGCTGTCCTCCCGCATATATGTAATACTCGGGCAAAAATCTGAAAAGCTGCTGCTCTATGTAAAAAAGCTCATTGCCATTCAAGTCCTCAATCTTCAGCTTATCACCCAGGCTAAATACCTTGCCTCTGATAATATACCTGTCCTGACCCGTTTCATCCTTAATGCCGAAATTGTCTCCAAAGCTGAATATTCTTTGTCTGATTAAATATCTCATGAGTTCACCCTCCTTTTATTACTCTTATATATAGTAAATGGATATTTCTCCACTTGTTATTATATTATAAAATCTCATATATATTTACAATAAAAAAAATTATGATATAATATTAATTAATAATTATTATCCATATCATAGCATAAGCTATAGTGAATAATTATTTACAAATCACTCATTATATCAGCATATTTTTCTAGCTTAATGTGCTTCTACGGTATGCATGTATTTCATTGGAGGAATAGAAATGAACGATATAGTAAGAATACTAAAAGAAAAGGGTTTTAAAGTAACTCCTCAAAGAATAGCAGTCTATAATGTGCTCATGAATACAAAAGAACATCCTACCGTTGAGGCTATATATAATAAACTTCAGCCTATGTATCCAACAATGAGCCTTGCAACAGTATATAAATCTCTTGAGGTTTTCAGAGAGCTTAATTTGGTTCAGGAGTTGAACGTAGGGGAAGATAAGTTCAGATATGATGCCAATGTCAAGCAGCATCCTCATATTATGTGTATTGACTGCGGCAGAGTTGACGACGTGGATGATGAAATGTTTTTCAACCTGAAGGATGAGGTAGCAAGCAAAACCGGATATGAGCTGGTAGGACAGAAGCTCTATTTTTACGGAAGATGCCCCTCCTGCAAAAGAAAATAATAGCAAAGCTCAAGGCGGATTTCACTTCGTCTTGAGCCTTTTTCTTTTCATTTATTCTATCAATGATTGGTCTACAGCATTTCTTACCGCCTTTGTAATTTTGTTCAATATGTATGTTGTCGGCCTTGCACTGTCAGAGGGCACAAAGTCCTGATTTTGAATTATAGAATAAATATGCTGCGGTATTTCATCCTTTAAGGTCGGGTTTTCGTTCATGTATTTGGCAGGGAACTCTGTAAGCTTTATGTCCTTTATTCTTTCATCCTTGATTGTAACTTCAGCACTGAT
>JAQZBM010000199.1 GCA_029238945.1 Clostridia bacterium | reverse complement strand
AAAATTGCTTGCGCTACTCCCTCAGTATTCTTAAGAAGTACGTTTCCTGCAAAGCCGTCTGTAACACAGACATCGCATACGCCTTGTATAACATCTCTTGCTTCAATATTTCCTACAAAATTTAAATCCAGTTTTTTTATTAATTCAAAGCTTTCCTTTGTCAGTTCATTGCCCTTACCTTCTTCTGTCCCTACGTTAAGCAAGCCGACTCTTGGATTCTTTATTCCCATTACCTTTTCCATATATATCGAGCCCATGATTGCGAATTGTTGAAGATTCTTAGGCTTTGAGTCTACATTTGCCCCTGCATCAATAATCATGCAGGAACCCTTGGTAGTCGGTATCAATGGTGACAAAGCCGGTCTGTCTATTCCCTTTATCCTGCCTACCTTAAGCAGTGAGCCTGCCAGAAATGCTCCGGTGCTGCCTGCTGAAATCAGTGTGTCGCAGGTACCTTCCTTCACAAGCTTCAAGCCTACAACCAATGAAGAATCCTTCTTGTGCTTTATGGCTGTAACCGGTGCTTCATCGTTTGTAATAACCTCTGATGCTTCAACTACATTTATCCTGCTGTCCTTTTTGTCTTCTTCGCTTAGAAACCTTGTTATCTCATCCTTTTTGCCTACTAGAAATACCTCTACTCCATATTCCTTAACTGCTGCTGCAGCACCTTCTACCGCTGCCTTTGGAGCATTATCTCCACCCATTGCATCTATTGCTATCTTCATTTTCTATTCCCCCTTGCTTTTGTCGTTGTCGAAAGAAACCAATAAGAATTTGCCTCTAAATACTTCTACTTGCTTCACCTTGATGAATACCCAGACAAAGTATTTATTGCCTCTGGTTCTGGTTACTTCGGCTTTTGCTATCAGCTTATCGCCCGCAAAAACAGGGTTCTTGTACTTGATATTTGCTACACCAATAAGTGCGACGCTGGCATCAATAACTGCTATAGCCAAGGATTCGGCCTGTGCAAATATATGATGTCCCTTTACTACATCAGTTTTTTCAAAAGCAAAGCTGCTGTCTGTTTCCAGTATGGACATACCGCTTTTGCCCAGCTCCAGGTCAATCAGTTCACCTACAATCTCCTTGCCCCGGATTGATTTTACCTTACTATAGTTCTTCTCTGCCACGTTCTTAATTCTCTCTCTTAACTCCGGAATACCCAGCTCAAGTCTGTCCAGCCTTATAGTCTGTATACTGACTGTAAAGGCTTCTGACAGCTCCTCGTCTGTTACGAAAGGGTCCAGCTCAATCTTTTCAATGAGACTCTTTTGCCTTTCCTTTTTACTCATTCCGTTTTTGCTCATGGTACACACTCCTTATAGTAGTTAGAATTAGTACCTGATGCTAATAATAAGTATATATTATATCAGCTACTTTATGCAACTACTTTTTTAATTTTTTTAGATTACTGCGCTTATTTAACCTTTTTCTTTATGTTGCCATCCATAGGCAGCTCTTTATTCCTCGCTTTATTAGCTGGTTATATAACCATTTTAACAAAACTTGTCTTTATATGCAAAAAGTCACAAGAGAAATCTCTTATGACTTTTTGCGTATAAAAATAACAGCCGTATAGTATACAGCTGTTATCTTTCTATTCTTCTACAGTTATTACGGTCCTATTCTTATAGTATCCGCATGATTTACATACTCTATGTGGCAGCTTTGGTTCATGGCATTGTGGGCATGAAACCAAGCCTGGTAATGCAAGCTTCCAATTAGCTCTTCTCTTGTCTCTTCTGGATTTTGAGTGTCTTCTCTTTGGCAAACCCATATTAAACACCTCCTTGCTCATCATCAAGTAGCTTCTTCAGAATCTGCAGTCGTGAATCGATTTCTTCAACTTTGCAGTTACAGTTTGATTGATTGTTGTTATTACCGCATACAGGACAGAGTCCCTTGCAGTTCTCACTACATAGCGGTTTCATAGGTAATTCTGCAGCGATTTCATTCAAAACTATTTCGGTTAAATCTATTTCATCACCTTTGAAAAGATGCTCCTCTTCATCGGTTTGAAAGCCTTCTTTTGCAAACATATGAGTTGCATTTACATGGATATCCTGTGCATAGGCTTCTAAGCAGCGTGAGCATTGCATCTCTACCTTTGCCGATATCTCAAGCTCTACTTCGATTTTACCTTCGTAGTTGACCGCATATCCTTTTACACTCAAGGGTGGCAAGGCTTTGAAGGTCTGATTGTTAAAAATCAACTCATGCTGATTATTATCGATAATATCAAAATTTTCTTTGATACCCTCGCACCTTGAAATCTTTGATATATTAATTTCCATTAAACCACCTCTATGTAATTAACAAATTAAATTATACAAATCAAATATTATTTTGTCAAGAAAAAAAGCTTTACATACAGATATTTATACAAATCTGAAATTTTTATATAATAAAAAGATTTCAGATTCACTAGTAGAACATAGTTTTTGTCTTAACTAGTAAAAAAAGCAGGTTTCCCTGCTTTTCATATTATCAGCCATTTGCAAAGCAAATCCGGCTAAAAGCGCAGGACTCGACGTCCTGAGCTTTTACTTATTGTTCAATAACGTTTTTGTATCTCTTGCAATCATAAGCTCTTCGTTGGTTGGTACTACAAGCACCTTTACCTTTGAACCTTCTGCTGATACCTCTGCAAGCTTTCCTCTTACGTTATTTCTTTCAGGATCTATCTTTATTCCTAAGAAGTCCATATCCTTGCAGATTGCTTCTCTTGTAGAAGCTGAGTTTTCACCCAAACCTGCTGTAAATACAATGACATCTGCACCATTCATAGCCGCTATGTAGGAGCCTATGTATTTCTTAACTCTGTAAGTGTAGACATCTAATGCCAGCTGTGCGTTCTTGTCGCCCTTCTCTGCTGCCTGCTCAATGTCTCTGAAGTCGCTGCTAAGCTTTGATATTCCCAGCACACCGGACTTCTTATTTAAAAGGTTGTTTACTCCTTCTGAAGTCAGGTTCTCCTTATCTTGAAGGAAGGTTACTATCGCCGGGTCCAAATCTCCTGATCTTGTACCCATTACCAAGCCCTCAAGAGGTGTAAAGCCCATTGAAGTATCTATAGACTTACCGTTCTTAACTGCTGCAACACTGGCACCGTTTCCTAGGTGGCAGGTCACTATCTTAAGCTCTGAAAGCGGTTTTCCTAAGAATTCAGCAGCTGCTTCTGATACGAACTTATGTGAAGTTCCGTGGAAACCATATCTTCTAACCTTATATTTCTCATAAGTCTCATATGGAAGTGCATATATGTATGCTTCCTTTGGCATAGTTTGATGGAAAGCAGTGTCGAATACTCCCACCATAGGAACTCCAGGCATTATTTTCTTGCATGCCTCTATTCCGATTATGTTTGGAGGGTTATGCAAAGGAGCCAGCTCTATGCACTCGTTCAGTGCTGCCTCTACTGCATCATTTATAACTACTGAAGTAGCAAACTTTTCACCCGCATGAACAACTCTATGTCCAACCGCATTGATTTCGCTCATGTTTTTGATAACACCGTGATTGCTGTCTGTCAGTGCTTCAACAACACTTTGGATTGCTTCTGTATGTGTAGGCATAGGCTTCTCTATAGTAACCTTATCGCCTTCGCCAGGTTGATGCTTTAAGAATGAGCCTTCTATGCCGATTCTTTCACATATACCCTTTGCTAATACTTCTTCATTTTCCATGTTTATCAACTGGTACTTTAATGAAGAACTACCGCAATTGATAACGAGAACTTTCATTTATTCATTCCTCCCTGAAGTTTATTGTATACAATGGTATCTTCTATAAAATTAGACTTTTTCCTTCTTAGAATTTGAAAATATTTAAGATTTATGCATATTTATGACTTATGGGCGAATATTAAAAGACATATTTGAACAAACATTTCCAATTAAGTATAATAATATAGCGAGACACTGTATTATTATACTACCTTTGTAAAGGAGTTTCTATGAAAACTATTGGAATTATATCTGAGTACAACCCTTTTCACAATGGGCACAAATATCATATTGAAGCTGCCAAGGAACAGTTCGGCGCAGATGCAGTCATATGCATAATGAGCGGCAGCTTCGTACAGCGAGGCGAACCGGCAATCCTCGACAAGTGGAGCCGTGCCGGAATGGCTGTCTGCGGAGGTGCTGATCTGGTCCTTGAGCTGCCCTTTGTATATGCCTGTCAGCCAGCGGAGATATTTGCCTTCGGCGCAGTGAATACCTTGAACAATCTCGGCATCATAGACGGTATATGCTTCGGCAGCGAGCTTGGGGATATAGAGCCGCTGAAGGACATTGCAAAGATATTGCTGGATGAACCAGAAGATTTCAGTGAGCTCGTGAAGGAAAATTTAAAGAACGGCAATACCTATCCAAAGTCGGTTTCCCTTGCCTTAAGGGATTATTACCCAGGAAATTCCAATGTAAATAAAAGTATTTTGGAGTCTCCCAACAACATATTAGGAATTGAGTATATTAAGTCCTTGATTCAGCTTAGTAGTCCTATAATCCCTTTTACTATCAAAAGAATAGTCAATCAATACAACGATGAAGAGATTACAAACGCTATATCCAGTGCAACTGCCGTCCGCAAGGAGCTGGGCAGCTCCGGACTCTCTGACAAACTAAGATCAAGCCTGCCCGACAGCTCCTTCGATATGATGGAGGAAGCTATGATTAAGGGCAGCGCCCCAGTATACCTGGAAGGCTTGTCAGACATACTTCTATATCGCATAAGGACTATGACGGCAGAGCAGATAAGCGAGTACATGAGCATAAGTGAAGGCTTGGAGTTCCGCATAAAAAAGGCAGCAGACAAGGCTGTCTGCATAGAGGATATGATTGAACGCATAAAAACCAAGAGATACACAAGAGCCTTCATTCAAAGACTGCTTTGTCATATACTTATTGACCTCAAGTGGGAGGATACCAAGGTCTTCAAGCAGCCCGGCACTCCTTCCTATGCAAGAGTCCTGAGCTTTAATGACAAAGGAAAGCAGCTAATAAAGAACATAGCAGTAGCTTCACAATATCCCATAATCAACAAGGTAGCTGCCTTTAATACGGTTGATGACGTCATAAAGCGAATGTTTGACTATGACTTAAGAGCTTCAGATATATATAACCTGGCAAGACCGCATAAAGACTTGAAGAAGGCAGGAGAGGACTTCACCAGGTCACCAATTTATCTATAGACGCAATTACAACGCATAACTGACCTCACTTTTAATATATTTATATAAAAGTGAGGTGTTTTATTTGTCCAAGAAAGATTTCTCAACCATCTTCATAGCAATTATCTTCTGCATATTA
>JAQZBM010000198.1 GCA_029238945.1 Clostridia bacterium | reverse complement strand
TAGGAAGAACTCCTGGAAATATTGTTGCCATCAGACCTATGAAGGATGGTGTAATTGCTGACTTTGCGGTTACTCAGGATATGTTAAGATATTTTATAAAACAAGCTATAGGCAAATCTATGTTTGGAAGACCAAGAGTATTGGTAAGCGTTCCATCAGGTATAACAGAAGTAGAAAGCAGAGCGGTTGAGGAAGCTGCTCATTCAGCAGGAGCCAAGGTTGCAAAGGTAATAGAAGAGCCTATGGCAGCTGCTATCGGTGCCGGTTTGCCCGTTGGAGAACCAACAGGCAGCATGATTGTCAATATGGGCGGTGGAACAACCGAAATAGCGATAATATCCCTGGGCGGGATAGTTGCAAGCAAGTCCATAAGAGTAGCCGGTGATAAAGAAGACGAGGCTATTGTTAATTATGTGAAAAGAGTATATAATCTAGCCATAGGAGAAAGAACCGGTGAGGAAATAAAGATAACTATAGGTTCTGCGTTCCCAGGATCAATAGACGGCGAGCTGGATATAAAGGGAAGAGACTTGGTTACAGGGCTTCCAAAGACAGTAACCATTACATCCGATGAGATACTAGAAGCTCTAAAGGAGCCGATTTCACAGATAATTGATGGTATAAAGAGCACACTTGAAAAAACACCTCCTGAATTGGCAGCTGACATAATGGATAGAGGAATCATGCTGTCGGGAGGCGGCGCTCAGCTGCATGGACTTGACAGCTTGGTCAGAAGAGAAACAGGCATGCCGGTGCATGTAGCAGATAATCCGTTGGAATGCGTTGTAATGGGTGTAGGCAAAGCTTTGGAACAATACGAAGAAATATACAGGTCACAATATTCAAGAAGAAGATAAACTGATAATAATGGCTAACCATTTTGGTTAGCCATATATTTGAATACGGAGTGAGGCAGATGAGACTATTTAACAATAAATTGCTTACCTTTGTAATTGCTGTATCAATAGCATTGATGGTATTGGCGGCAGGTACATCTACCGGAAGAACAAAACCTACTCCTGTTGAAGGAGTTTTAGGTACTATAGTAAACCCAATACAGAATGCCGTTTATTCTGTTGGCGAGTTTATCAGCGGCTCCTTTGACAGCCTATTTCATTTAAAAACCTTAAAAATTGAAAATGAGGACCTTAAGGATAAAGTTGAAAAGCTTCAGGAGGAAAACCGAAAGCTTATACAGCTGGCAGCCGAAAACAAAAGGCTTAGAGACTTATTGGGCTTTAAGGAAACCAATGAGGAGCTTCAATTTATAACAGGTGCAAATATAACCGGAAGAGATCCGGGCAATTGGTTTGATATTTTTACCTTGGACAAGGGTTCAAGGGATGGGGTACAAGCTAATGATGCTGTGATAGTAGGTAATGGATATCTTGCAGGCAGAATTATAGAAGTAAGCGAAACCTATAGTAAGTTTATGGCATTGATAGACCAGAGAAGTTCAGTAAGTATAATTGTTGACAGAACAAGAGATTTGGGGATAGTATCCGGAAGTGAAGATAAGGATATTATTGCTCTTATGCCCTTGGAAGCGGATATAGCAAAGGGTGATGACATAAGCACTTCGGGCTATAGCACATTTCCAAAGAACATTTATATAGGTAAGGTAAAAAGTGTAGAGAAGCAGGAGCGAAAGC
The DNA here is from genome assembly GCA_029238945.1 of Clostridia bacterium. Classification (GTDB taxonomy): domain Bacteria; phylum Bacillota; class Clostridia; order Lutisporales; family Lutisporaceae; genus GWB2-37-7. Next base: position 3,695 of record JAQZBM010000198.1, on the reverse strand, counting down.
TGCAGAAGCTGGTTATGATTGAACCTGCTGCAGACTTTGAGAGGCTGGAAGAAATTTATATAGTCAGAGGCGCAAGTAAGTGAGGTTAATATGAGAACAATAATTTTATCCGGACTTGTACTTCTAAATGTAATATTGGAAGCAACGCTTTTCCAATTTTTACGCATTGGCGACGTAAAACCAGATTTTATAATTATCATGGTTGTTGCATATGCGATATTGGAGGGCGGTGCTTATAGTTCTGTTATAGGGCTTGCTTCAGGACTTTTAGTAGATATATTATTCGGCAGGGTTTTGGGTGTGAATGCTTTCTCCTACATGATTACAGGCTATATCTTCGGTCAAGCTCATGACAGCGTTTTTAAAGACAGTATTCTGCCTCCCGTTTTGTTTAACTTCGCTGCAGTTTTAATATATCAGCATCTGTACTTCTTCCTGATGTATATGACAGGGAATTTACTTCACGACGGATTTTCCTATTTGAATATACTAATGGGAATGATATTGCCTCAAAGCTTATATAATTCGGTTCTGGGAGCGATAATCTACAGGTATTACCTGCACTTAAACAATAAGGATTTTATGAAAAGAAGAACGTACTAACCAAGATAAATATAAAGTTAGGTGGTTAAGTTGCTAAAGAAATATTTTAAAAGCAGATTGGACTATTTAAGGGCTATAATAATTTTTATAGCCCTAATTCTGATTTTCAGATTAGCAGACCTACAGATAGTTAAAGGGGACTATTATAAAAATAGAGCTGAAAACATAAGGACCAGAACTATGGAAATAGAAGCCCCAAGAGGTCCTATAGTTGATAAATACGGCAGAACCTTAGCAGGCAACCAGATGAGTTTCTCTGTAAATATCATGAAAGCCGACCTTCCAACGACTAATATCAATGAAATTGCTCTTACTGTGCTTAACATAATTGAGCGAAACGGAGATAAGTACAAGGAAGAGATACCAATATTGATAGACCCTATTCGCTTTACTTTTACTGAGGATGAGATAAACTGGAAGGCTAAGTATGGCATATCACCTGAGGCTACTGCACAGGAAGCCTTCAGAAAAATAAGACAGGACAATAATATCCCTGAGGAAATGGTAGATATAGAAGCTCAGGATATGCTTCTGCAGCAATACGGAATAGAGCTGCCTTTCAGCACAGAGGATTTTCAGTTCACCTTCAAAAAGGAAGAGCTGAAGTGGAAGAAAAGCAAGAAGTTTGATGAAAATGCCACTGCAGAAGAAATTTTCAACAAATTGGCGGAGCAGTTCGAAATACCGAGGAAGCAGAACGGAGCAATTAATGGCTATACTGACGATGAGGCAAAGAAAATACTAACTGTCCGCTATCTGCTTAGCCAAAATGTGTATAAGGCTTACGAGCCTGTTGAAATTGCATCCAACGTAAGTGAGCAGTCAAGAGCTCAATTGGAGGAAAATAAAATATTCCTTCCCGGCGTAGAAATAATTCAGAAGCCTATAAGAAAATATCCAAATGGGGACTTTAGTTCACATATAATGGGATATATGGGCAAGATTGGTTCAGAGCTGGAAGCTCTTGCAGAAAAGGGCTACAGCGCACAGGATATGATAGGCAAGACCGGGATAGAGAACTCTATGGAGCAGTATCTGAAGGGTAAAGACGGCTGGGAGCAAATAGAGGTTGATGCAAGCGGAGCTATGATTGGAACCGTAGGTGAAGAAGAGCCTATTCCCGGGGATACTGTATTCCTGACTATCGACAGCAAAGTACAGAAAGTGGCGGAAGATTCCTTAAAGGAATATTTAGAGATTATTCAAAAAGGAGACCGTTCACTGGGGATAAACCCATATCCCACTGCTACCTCCGGTGCGGTAGTGGCTATGGATGTAAACTCGGGCAGAATTCTGGCATTGGCCAGCGAGCCAAGATTTGACCCTAACCTTTTTGCATCAGGTATAAGCACGGAGGATTGGAAGGCTTTACAGCCGGCAACAAATGAGCATTATGCTCCAAAGCCTCTTGTGAATAATGCCATTAGCACAGCTTTGCCTCCGGGATCAACGCTTAAAATGCTTACCGGCCTTGCAGGGTTGGAGACCAATAGTATAACAGCCACAGAAAAAATACTTGATATTGGACCTTACGATGTAGGGGGAGGCTATGCTCCATCCTGCTCTATCTGGAAGAGCAGCGGCCGCACCCATGGATATGTTGATATGGTTAAGGCGATTCAGCAGTCCTGCAACTTCTATTTCTTCGAGGTTGGAAGAAGAGTAGGCGGTGAAAGGTTCGAAGAATTTGCCAAGAAATTCGGCTTTGGTGAAAAAACAGGTATAGAACTGACTGGTGAAGCTTGGGGAACTATAGGGGGACCTACGTATAAACAAAAGATGTATGAAAGGTATTTATCAAATTATCTTACATCTAAGCTGAAGCTTGAGGATGACAAGAAGAAAGAAATATTAGAATATATATATAAGGATGCCAGCGTCAGTGATATAAGAAAACACCTTAAGGATATGGGCATAAGCGACTATGCCAGCAGAGAAAAAATCGTACAATATATCGTTGACAGCAGATGGAAGCTGTATAACATGGTTCAAACAGCCATCGGCCAAGGAGACAACACAATGACACCGCTGCAGATTACCAGCTATATAGCAACAATAGCTAACGGCGGTACAAGATACAAACCCTATTTAGTTGAAAGAGTAGTATCCTATGATGGAGTAACCAAGCTGGAGAAGACTCCGGAGGTTGTTGAGAAACTCGACGTGAGCCAAGCTTCTCTGGATTTGCTGAAGCAGGGTATGTTCTCTGTAGCAAGTGTACAAGGCGGAACTGCTTATAGAAGATTTTTTGGAAGTGAGATTTTGTCATCAGGCAAGACCGGTACAGCCCAAGCTGGAACAGGTTATACCAACCATGCCTGGTATGTAGCCTATGCACCTGCTGATAATCCGCAGATTGCCATTGCGGTTTTGGCGGTACAGGGAGGTCATGGTGACTATGTAGCTCCTGTTGCCCGGGCAATAATAGAAGCGTACCTGGCAGCAGAAGAAGCCAGGGACAATATTACGCCGGAAAACGACATGATAAGATAATAGGTAACAGGTAACAGCCATCAGGTAACAGAGGAGACGACGAAATCCTGTCACCTGACACCTGTCAGCTGATACCTCAAATTTAAATGCACACATTTACACTTATGTAAATGTGTGCATTTAAATTTTATGCTTATATTTGTTGTAAAAAGAAGGATTTATCAAGGTTGTGCAGAAAATTATATCATACGTAAAAATATATCAAAAGTATACACAACTTTGGAGGATAGCAGGAGGTATCATCCCGTAAATGAGTGAAAATGCGGTAGTTTTTAAAGGAACCAAAGAAGGCTTATACATACTAATTAAAGAAGATATGGACTTAGCAAGAATCATAGACAATCTAAACAAAAAGATTAAGCCCTCCAAACGCTTTTTTGAAGGAGCTAAAATTGTAAACTTCAAAGGGAAAGCATTGACAAGAGACGAATTCAACGAGCTTAAGAGTCTGGTGGAGAATGACTACGGAATGACAGTCCTAGGCGATTACACAGAAGATCAGACAATGTTTGTTGATAAAGAGGACATGAGGGAAGAGATACCCTGTGAGAAGCTGCCTTATGACAATGTTATACAGGATAAGGTGCTTATGGTAAGAG
>JAQZBM010000197.1 GCA_029238945.1 Clostridia bacterium | reverse complement strand
TTTCTATCAGCAGCTTATTTGTTATTATATCCGATGCACTGTAAAGCAGAATACATTCTGCCTTATCCCCGTCTCGACCTGCCCTGCCTGCTTCCTGATAGTAATTTTCCATAGTTTTCGGCATATTGTAATGAATTACATATCTTGTATTGGACTTGTCAATGCCCATGCCAAAAGCATTTGTTGCAACGATAACCTGTACCTTATCAAATATAAATGCTTCTTGATTAGCTTTTCTTTCATTATCGGTCAATCCGGCATGATAACGAGTAGCTGAAATTCCATGTTCCTTCAGCTTGTCGCATACGCTCTCGACGTTTTTTCTTGTAGCACAATAGACAATACCTGAGCTGTCAGCATTTTTCTTAATGTAACTTATAAGAAAATCGAATTTCTTTGCAGGCTTATTTACCTCAAAATACAGGTTTCCCCGGTCAAAGCCCGTTATTAGGACATAGGGCTGCCGAAGCTTCAATAACCTGATTATATCCTGCTTTACTTGAATTGTCGCCGTAGCTGTAAGAGCTGCAACTGCAGGACGTTTCGGCAGCTTTGCTATCATATCGGCAATTTTAGTATAGCTGGGTCTGAAGTCATGCCCCCATTCTGATATACAATGTGCTTCATCAACTGCAATCATTGAAATATCCATCTTGGATAGAAGCTCCCAAAAGCTTTCCGTTTCCAAGCGTTCCGGTGCAATATACAGCAGCTTGTACTCTCCGTTTTGTGCATTTGTCATGATATTTATATACTCTTGAAGGTTAAGTGAGCTGTTTATAAAAGCTGCCTTTACTCCAATTTCATTCAAGGTGTCCACTTGATCCTTCATAAGAGAAATCAGCGGAGAAATGACTATGGCTGTCCCTTCCAGGACTAGTGCCGGCACTTGGAAGCATAAGGACTTGCCTGCTCCTGTAGGCATTATCCCTACCACGTCTCGCCCGGACAATATCTCATCAATAATCCTCTGTTGACCCGGTCTGAATTCTGAGTATCCAAAATACTCCTGTAATATTTGAATTGTTTTATCCTTCATAATAACTCCTTGATTATCAAATTCAGATATATGGCTTAATGTTACTTTATCATACTTTTCGTCGAAAAAATACTGCTGCTTCACAATCTCTTCAGTGTAAGCAAAAACCGCATGCTCGTCACATACGGTTGCTCTTCTAGTATCAAAACATACTCAGCTGCTCTGCTTCCTGCTTATCCTCGAAGGCGTACAGATACCTGAATATCCCGTCATTGCTGCATACAATTCCATTTCTTTTACATTCACTATAGAAAATGTCCATCAGCTTCTCATTGTTGTCGCTCATTACTTCGTAGCTGTAGCCGTATTTCTTCTGATATTTCTGCTTAAGACCCGGAAAATGCTCATCCAGCTTCTTATAAAAGTATTCTCTGTTGCCTTCTCTCAACGTCAGTCCCATTCCAAAGCAAATAATACCGTATACCTTGGCATTTTAAATGCAGCCATGAGTGCAGCCGCGATATATATTCATGCCGTTGTTTGCTGAGAGTATTCCCTTTGCTTCTTTGTAATGCATATCTGTTACCTTCTTATCTTCACAAGATTTCACCGTATAGCCTGTTTATATCCATTATAGGAACATTATATCAATGCATCAGCAGAAAGTTTTAATTACTGCAAAACTGCGGGTCCGGCACTTATGCGCAGAGTCCTTTGCCATACATGGATATTAGTGGTAATATGGTGTTAAGTAAAATATGGTTAAAACATAAGTACTCTTCAGTGTCAAAGCAAAACAGTACTTATTATTGTAGAAATGTGGTGTAATTGATGTATCTGGATAAATTTAGAATTGATGATTTCGAGCAGTGGAGAAAAGTGGATTTCAAGTACCCAATGATATTCAAGCCATGCCCCTCTCTAAAACCCTACGTCAGCTGTTACTGGCTTTCTGTTTTTACCGGTACAGAAAAGGATGCACAAAAGCTCATTCCAAAGCCTGTTACCTTAATCCCCGATGGTGGCTCAAGCATTGTCTTTGATATAAATTACAAGCAGAACTGGCATAATGAAAGCATCTGGGGAGTTATGGACAAACCTGTAAAGGTGTACAATCAGCACAGTATAAGCAAAGGAGAGATTATGACCTTTGGAGTAGACTTCAAACCCGGAGGACTATCCCGCTTCCTAAACATGCCTATGTGGGAATTTACCAATAATTCTCTAGAATTAAGTACGGTATCTTATTCAATCTTCCATCAATTAACAGATAGTATAGTCAATGCCGGTTCCATTGGCGAAATGATTCAAATAATTGAAGTATTCCTCCTCAAACAGCTTAGCAAAGCAGATAGCTGTCAATCGCCTGTTATGGAGGCTCTTTATACAATAAATGAAACCTCAGGAGGCATAAGGGTAAGTGAACTTGCATCCCGGCTTTTTATCAGTGAAAGAAGTCTGCGCCGCCTATTTCATGAGTATGTAGGCATCTCCCCCAAAACCCTATGCAGAATAACAAGGCTGCAGCGCATTATGAAGGCTTGCACCGAAGATAAGCAGGCAGACTTTCTTATAGCTGCATATGACAGTGGGTATTTCGACCAATCTCATTTCATAAAGGATTTTAAGGAATTTTGCGGCTGTACTCCAAGCCGTCATAAAAAGCTTTAATGTCCGATTTTTACAATATATCGAAGTTATAGATGCTTATAATATAGCTATATTACAATAACGGAGGGGTTCAAATGAAAATGGAGCTGCCGGTTCAAGCACTGGACTGGATTAAAGAGTCATGGGAAGGTCAGTTTGTGGTTTTTCCCTGGTACTATTTCGCTATTGACCTGCCTTCACCGATTTTTATCATCACTACTCTTAAGGAAAACGGGCTGGCTAATGCACAGTTAAGTACATGGGGAATGATTGCAGGTTCAAAGAACGAGCCTAAGTTCATACTTATGGTGCATAACTACACCGAGACAAAGAAACTGATTGAGAAGAATGGTGAATTTGTCATTAACTTTCCCGACATAACTCTAAAGGACAAATTCATGAAAACAGTCAACCGCTTTGATGATAATACCGATGAAATATTAGCATCCGGATTAAAGCATGATACACCCGAAAAGGTCCAGGTACCCCGTGTAAAAGAGTGCTTTGCTCATTTTGAATGCAAGCTGGATTGGATACAGGATATAGAAAAAGCAGAAAAATCCACATCTCTTGTTCAGGCCAGCATCGTGCATGCAGCCATAGAAGAAGATGTGCTGTCTGATGATTTGAGAACAACCTGTGGTAACCGAAAATGGGTGTTTAATGTCCATGAGGTGGTAAACCCAAAAACCGGAAACCATGACAACGGCTTCTTAACCATACTGGACATGAATTTTAGAGCAAAGGCTGAAGAATAAACCCAATGCAAACACCAACAATTTATAAGTCAATTTACAAAAAGGGAGTGTGCAAAACTACTTTAAGTAGGGAGCTTCACTCCTTTTTACTCAATAAAACAATGAGAAATCTATGAGAGTTTTGAATTAGTGATAGCTTAATACTTTTCACAGGATTTTAGGTTCGACTGCTGTTTTTCTTCCGTTGGAAGAGCATGCCATGTATAGCTTCTCGTAATTCAATTCCTCCAATTTTAAACATATTAATAGGGCTGCTGCATAACTAATCTAAATTAGTTGTACAGCAGCCCCTTGGGACTTATGAAATCGTCCATTGCACCATATTAGTCTTAATGCTTTTTTAGTGTAAAGGATGGCTTAATCATTCCAATAATTTCTTTTCTCATGTTCTTAATCGGAGTTTCTACGTAGACCGAAAGTTCTTTGTAGATTTCCTCATTGCCAATACCTAACTGTCTGAATACCTCCATCATTGCTACAACTACCGCGCGTCCATTTCCATCCTCAGCTTTTATTGCAATACCCAGTCCGGTTTTTATATCTCCTATGCATTGAACACCTTCTGCTCCTGCCTTAGATACAATCCTGCCTTTAAATGCCCTCATTACATCGGTATCGAAACGTTCCTTTCCGGCAACGAGTTCAGGATAAGCCATCATAGCATCCCTTATTGTTTTAAGAGCTTGAGAGTGCTTAACATCTTTAGTTTTATCCGGATTAGCTAAATATGCAAATCCAAGTGCAAGATAGTTCAACGGAAGCATATGTACAGGTACGCCGCAGCCATCTATTCCTATACCTATTTTATCCTTAGGGTAACAAAGAAGTTCCGAAATAGTATTGATAATTCTCTGTTGAACAGGGTGGCTCAACAGGTAATAATTATCCACATCTTCCTTCTGGTGAACTGCAGTAGTAATCATTCCGGAATGCTTACCTGAGCAGTTGCTAAAAACAGGAGATAAATCCTTTCCTGCTCTTATTAAAGCTATATAGCTCTCTAAATCCCTTGGGATATGGGTTCCACATTTTAAAGCATCCTCAGATTGTCCTACTTTTTCTAAAATTGATAGAACTCTTGAGCGATGTATAGTCTCCCCATTATGAGAAGCACACATCAATGCAATGTCTGCAGTCTCTAGGTTAGAAGCTTCTGCAGCACCTGTTTCTATAATAGGAATAGCCTGTAGGGGCTTCATTGAAGAACGGGCAAAGGTGGCACGCGTTGGGTCCCCATAGGAATAAATAAGTTCTCCTTTAGTATTTACTACAGCAATGTGTATATGATGCTGGCTTTCTATATAACCGCCACGATAAACATTAATTCCTGGTTCGTTCATAATATTCCTCCTCATAACTAGTATAAATGACAAGCAACCATATGGTCTTTTCCTATTTCCTTAAAGGTAGGGCGAACCTCACTGCACTGAGGCTTTGCCATCGGGCATCGCGTGTGGAAGGTGCACCCTGCGGGAGGGTTCATAGGACTTGGAACATCACCCTCAAGAATAATCCTCTTTCTGGCAAGCTCAACCTTTGGATCCGGAATCGGTATGGCAGATAGCAATGCTTTAGAATAAGGATGCAGCGGATTCTTATAAAAATCTGAGCTTGGAGCTATTTCCATCATATTGCCGAGATACATAACTCCAACGCGGTCCGAAATATGCTTTACCATGGACAAATCATGGGCTATAAAAAGATACGTTATATTGTGCTTATTTTGAAGTTCCTTCATTAAATTGACTACCTGTGCCTGAATAGATACATCCAGTGCAGAGATTGGCTCATCAGCTATAATGAATTCAGGTTCAACCGCCAGAGCACGTGCAATTCCTATTCTTTGACGCTGACCTCCTGAAAATTCATGAGGAAATCTATTGGCATGTTCCTTATTAAGCCCTACTGTCTCCAGAAGGTTGAAAACTCTCTCATGACGTTCCTTGCCCTTTGCAAGGCCATG
>JAQZBM010000196.1 GCA_029238945.1 Clostridia bacterium | reverse complement strand
TAAACCCATAAATCTGTCTTAGGTTCTTTTTTTGCCATGATTCTATTCTCCTTTGAGTATTTATTTGGATGTATTCGAACTATCTAATAGCTGTTTATTCATTTCACGTAACAAATCCGTTTGCTTCCATTCGCTTTTATGCTCATCTGGGTAAATGAGTTGCTGTGGAAGCGGTACAACGGATTCTGATTCGGTAAAAGAATTATTCTTATTACGTTCATAGAAATTATTGATTTCTTTTTCAACCCATATTTCACGTACATCATCGTCCATATATTTTTCGTTTTGGGCACGTGCAGAACGAATTAAGTAATCAAAAAAAACTTTGTTGATTTCCAATACAGGATAATTGAACGATTCCAAACCATCAGAAAGGTTAGCGTACTTAAGTGAAACATACTTTTCTAATAGGTTCAGAATCGAATCTGAATCTTTGCCAGTACAGAGGTAGTCATGCGAAACATTAAAGTATTCAGCTAATCGCAATTGATTGTCTAAGGTCAGTTGTGTATCACCTTTTTCTAACTTAGATATGGAATTTTGAGAAAGCCCAATAGCATCTCCGAGCTTTTCTTGAGAAATACCTTTTTTTTCACGAAGGAATTTTATTCTTTCACCGACTGTTTTGAGTTCATTTTCGTTATTCATAGTACCTCCATTCCTATACAACTTATTAATAGTAAGTATACTATTGATGATTAGTAATAACAAGGATAAAAAGAGAAGAAAAACTAAAAACATTCACCGGAATAGTAATCGGACTACTGAAAGACTCATTAGCCAATCTTGATACTACTATGATATTTTATAGTTAACGGAAGCGCAACCGAATAAGGTCAGAATTGATATCGATACTGGCGGAAAGGAGACACAGATTATGCAGGCTAAACTTGTAGGTGTTCAGCACATCAATTTTACAAACAATAACGGTGAAGCTATCAATGGTACTAACCTTTTTGTTGCATTCAAGGATGAGAATGTAGAAGGCTTAAGAACAGATAAGTTTTTCTTAAAAGAAGGCATTTCTTTACCTAAGGACGCAAAACTCAATGATACAATCGAGCTTTCCTTTAATCATAAGAGCAAAATCGAGATGGTTTATAAAGCTAATTAGTAAATAACATCTCGCATCAAGGGGTGTTGCAAAATGCCCCTTAATGATTTTGAAAATAAAGGAGAATAAAGTTATGGACAGTATTCAATATATAGAGCAGAGAAGAAACAGGACGAAACAAAGGCTGATAATCCGCTTAGGGGTATTACAGATGATACATAAACCGCTTCTTAACATTCTGCTTATGCCGATTGCCGTTTTGACGGTTCTGATATGGAAGGAAAAGGACAGGCTGTTTATGATTATAGAAGTTCCACAGGTTCTTTTCCCAATATATAAATATTCAATAGGAATCATCGCTGCCATTATTCCAATGCTCATCATTCTGGCACTGATTGATTTTGTTGGAAATGCTACAGCCAGAAAAGACGAATGTGATTTGCAGGAAGCTTTTGACAGTCAAGATTTACGTAACGGATGCCCGATACTTATGAACAAAAAGCGTATTAAGGGAAGTGATGTCACTATTAGAGAGTTCTATTCAAGTATTCCTTTGAAAACATGGGTAGAAAGACAGGAAGATATTCCTGATTCTATGAATGTTCCTTTCGTCGAAAAGCTAAAGTACGGCGGTAAATCCAACGGAAAAAGAATTGTTATGTATACAGCGACTGAAAGGGAAGCAACGGCAAGAGGGAAATTGTATGACGATGAATTCTGATTAATCCAGTTGATTTTAAATCAGCTGGCTTTAGTTTTACTGATAGATAATAAGAAGGTTGAAAAAGTTATTTCAGAGGGTTAAAATCAATATAATATATCAAAGAAAATTGCGGGGGTGTATTGATGAGAGAAATTATAATGTCCATGATTGATGTGGCCATGGGCAGAGTAAAGGCTCAGTTGGTATTCAAGAACATAAATGTAATCAACGTTTTCACAGAGGAAATATATAAGGCAGATGTGGCGATTCACGACGGTTACATTGCAGGCATAGGGAAATACGACGGAGCGGTTGAGCTTGATATGGAAGGCAAATATATTTGCCCCGGCTTTATTGACGGGCACGTGCATATAGAATCCTCTATGGTTACACCGGCAGAATTCGCAAGGGCTGTCATGCCCAGAGGTACTATGACTGTTATCGCAGATCCTCATGAAATTGCCAATGTAAAAGGAATTTCCGGCATAAAGTATATAATTGAGGGCTCAGAGAACCTTCCTCTCGATATATTTATAATGCTTCCATCCTGTGTGCCTTCAACACCCTTTGAAAACTCAGGAAGTGTACTGAAAGCAGAGGACTTGCTTGAGCTTATAAATCACCCCAAGGTACTGGGCTTAGGAGAATTGATGGATTTTACAAGCGTAGTCACCTGTGAAAAGAATATAATAAACAAAATAGTTTTAGCAAAGAATGCACATAAGATGATGGATGGTCATGCTCCGGGAATAAGCGGCAAGGAGCTTAATGCTTATATACTTCCGGGAGTCAGGACAGAGCACGAGTGTACTACAGCAGATGAGGCCATAGAGAGGCTGCGTCTCGGAATGCACATCATGATGAGGGAAGGCTCAGCGGCACGCAATGTCGTAGCACTGCTGCCTGCGGCGAACTCGGCAACCTTTAGCAGATGTCTTTTCTGCACAGATGACAGACATCCGGAGGACATACTTACCGACGGTCATATAGATAACAATATAAGGATAGCCGTAAGAAACGGAATGAGCCCAGTGAGGGCAATACAGATGGCTACAATAAATGCTGCAAGATGCTATAACCTGCAAAACATTGGAGCCGTTGCACCGGGATATAAGGCCAATCTATTGATATTAAACGATCTCGAGAGACTAGACATTTATCAGGTTTATAAAAAGGGCAGACTGGTGGCAGAAAACGGTGAGGCTCTATTTGAAATCAGAAGTATAAATGACTCAAGAATGAGAAATTCAGTAAACATTAAGAAAATTGAGCCGGACAGCTTTGAGCTTCAGCTGCCTGACGGAGAAGCAAGTGTTATAGGCTTAATGCCTCATTCACTAATAACAAAGAAGCTTAAGCTGAAGGTAAGGAATGACAATGGGGCTTACATCGATGAAACAGGTGAAGCACTCTTGAAAATTGCTGTTGTCGAGAGACATAATGCAACCGGAAACATAGGCCTTGGACTGGTAAAGGGGATGGGTCTGCAAAATGGAGCAATAGCCTCCAGTGTAGCCCATGATTCACATAACATAGTAGTAATAGGCGATAATGATGCAGATATGCTGGCAGCAGTAAATCATCTTGAAGACATCGGAGGCGGCATCTGCATAGCATCCGGAGGCGAATTAAGGCATTCTCTTCCACTGCCTATTGCAGGACTTATGAGTGACTTGACCTTGGAAGAGGTGGATGACAGACTAAAGGTAATGCTGCAGGACGCATACTCTATGGGCGTATCTAAGGAATATGACCCGTTTATGACCCTTGCCTTTCTTGCACTTCCCGTAATTCCGGAATTGAAGATTACAGATTTAGGATTATTTGATACAATAGAATATAGATTTGTGAAATAATACACAAATTGATGTGATATAATGAGGGTACATAAGATGAAAAAGCTATTACTGATTTCTATACTTATTATTTTGGTTGTTGCGATAGTCTTCAATATTCCCTATGGGATAGAAGCATATAGGCTGGAGAAGGCAGTGGCTGCAAATGCACAATTGAATAGGAAGAATATTGACAGGATTCCGGTATTAATGTACCACCATATAAGTGAAGATAAAACAAAGTGGGACAGCGTAACCATATCTCCCGAGAAATTCCGGGAGGAGATGCTGTATCTGAAGGCAGTCGGTTACAATACCATACACTTCAAGGACTATATAGACTATGTAGAGCAAGGTAAAAGCCTGCCTGACAATCCTATTATAGTAACCTTTGACGATGGATACCTAAGCAATTATCAATATGCGTATCCTGTGCTGAAGCAGTATGATATGAAGGCTTCTATCTTTATAATCGGCTGGTCTGTGGGAAGAAAGCTCCATAAGGATTCAGTGACACCCATAACAGAGCACTTCACATGGGAGCAGGCAAAAGAAATGCAGCAAAGCGGCTTGATAGAGCTTCAAAGTCATACCTATGACCTGCACAACCCCTCTGACGAGGTAAATTACGGCTTGGGAGTCTCAAAGCTGGAGAAAGAAAGTGTGGAGCAGTACAAAAGCCGCTTGGAGACAGATGCAGAAAAAATTGAACAACTGATATCACAAAACATAGGCGGTGAGGTCTATGCAATATCATATCCCTATGGAAGCTATAACGAATATTCGGAGAGCATCTTGAAGGAGCGGGGCTATAGATTTACCGTCACAACACAGGATGGAATCTCTGACTTTGGCAGCAGCACATATACCGTCAAAAGAATAAATATGCCCAGCGAGATAGACAGCAGAAGTCTGATAAGACAGCTGCTTTTGAAACAGCAAAAGAATGACTACCTGCCCTTTGAGGATGAGGAAGATTATCAGAAGCGTATCAAAAAGCTTGAAAAGCTATATGAAGTACTAAAGATTTACAGAAGCCTGAAATACTAGAGAATGATTGGTCTTTTGGAGGAGTATATGCTGAACAGAGAACAGATAATGGACAAGCTAAAGGAACTAAACTTCCCGAAGGAGCAATTTTGTGTAATGACAGGGGCTGCTTTGGTCCTGCATGGAGTAAGACAAGAGACTGCAGATATTGATATAGGCTGTACCAAAGAGCTTTTTGCGAAGCTGCTGCAAAGCGGCTTTGAGCTTGCAGCAGGTAAGGTTTATAGAGGCATTGTGATAGAAGGCTTTATAGAAATTTTTGAGGATTGGATGCCGGAGAAGTCGATATTGATTGATGGCATACCCGTTGCTGATATTCACGACATACGCAGGTATAAGGAACAAAAAGGGCGAGATAAGGATCTAAGAGACATTGAGCTTATTGACAGATTTATAAATCAAGGCAACAGCTGTTAGGTTTCAGGTGACAGAAATGAGGAAAAATATAGAAGGATAAGAGGCGAATAAATTGAGAAAAGTTTTAGTAATATTATTAGTTTTGACACTAAGCTTAAGCTTTGTGTCATGTAACAAAGAAAAGAAAAATGAAAATGATGCAGCACCAGTACAACAAACTGAACAGTCAGGAGAAAACACTCCGGTACAGCAGTCTCAAGAAGAGCCTGAAAAAACTCCTGATGCAGTGCCTGGAGAAACACCGACACCGGCACAGAATGCTGAGGCACTTGAACTTGCAAGGCAAGGAAAGGTAACAGGCTGTAGGAATAGGAAATAAGCTTCAGGATGCTGTTTCAGAGCTGGGTGAGCCTATAACTCTTGATTACTATGAAGGAACCTCCTTCGTAAGCTATGAGGTCGTAGACTTAATGCTGGACAGGATTATAGAAGATACCAAAAGCGAAGCATACATATCAGGCATAATAGTAGCTGAAGGCTATAGCCTTTATGGAGTTAAGGTGGGGATGAGCCCAGAAGCCATAAAGCTTTATCTTGGGGAGCCGATCAAGGAAGGCAAGGAAGCTGACGGCGAAGGTGACTTGTGGGAAATTGACTATGACTGCGGAGATTATACTTTGAGCTTCTTTGCAGCAGGCGAAGATTCTGCTACCTTATCTGCCTATCTGTCAAAAAAGGAATAAAAGGCAGTGAACAGTAAGAAGATAAGGAATACTTCTCGGAAACCCGCTAATTGTCTGGCTTTTATAGTGCTGGCTATGTACATAGTGTTTATTTCTTATAGGCTTTTCTTTTATGCTTACACAGATAACCTAAGGCATACTATGACAGAATTCAGCTTCAACCTGATACCCTTCAAAACCATAGCCAATTATATGATAAACAGGCAAAACGTCAGCTTTGATGTATGGATATATAACCTGGCGGGAAACATAGCTGCTTTTGTACCCTTGGGCTTTCTGCTTCCGGCAGCTTTTCAAAAAGTCAGAAGCTTAAAGGCAGTCTTTGTGACAGTACTGTTTCTCATAGTGTCAGCAGAGGCGGCACAGCTTTTAACTCTGCGGGGAGTATTCGATGTTGATGATATAATACTAAATACCATAGGTTCAGTCATAGGATATTATATATATAAATTTTTAAAAGAAATCTGGTGACGAAATGGACATTATTGCATATAAGCTAAGCTCATTTGCAAAAGACATATATGGCGGAAATCCGGCAGGAGTTGTGTTGAACTCTGGCCTGCTCACTGAAGAACAAATGATGTCTTTGGCAAAGACGGTAGGCTATTCAGAAACCGCCTTCATTTCAAAGTCAGACAGGGCAGATTTTAAGATAAGGTTTTTTACTCCCAATTCTGAGGTGGATTTATGCGGGCATGCTACCATTGCAGCATTCAGCCTGCTGAAGCAAAAGAACATAATAGGACTGGGAGAGTACACACAGGAAACGAAAGCGGGAGTTCTCCGCATCAGCATACATGAAGATGCTATTTTCATGGAGCAGAACAGACCGCAGTTTTTTGAGATAATTCCCACTGCGGAGCTTTGCGGCTGTATAGGCATAAACAGTGATGAATTTGACCAGACAATACCTGCGCAGGTTGTATCTACAGGCATAAGAGATATACTTGTACCGGTGAGAGATGAAGAAACTTTGAGAAATCTAAAGCCTGATATGCAGGAAATAGAGAAAATCAGTATCAAGTATAACGTTACAGGCTTGCACGTATTTGCTATAAACCATAATTCAGAAAGCACAGCGGTATGCAGAAATTTCGCTCCTTTATATGATATACCTGAAGAATCGGCAACCGGAACGTCTAATGGCGCATTGGCATGTTACCTATATAGATATGGCAGGCTTAATGCACCTCTTGATGGAATTAATATAGAACAAGGCAGCTTTATGAACAGACCATCAATTATCAAAGCTATGCTTAAGATTAAAGGCAGAGAGATAAAAGAGGTTTGGGTTGGTGGAAAAGCTCTTATTATTGGTGAAGACAGCTATCAAATATAATAGATTTGTGAGGATGGATTATGAAACGCAAGTTCGCAAATCGACCAAATTGGAGACGTGTTCTGGAACGCAGAATTGTTATCAAAGATATCGAGTATCAAGACTTTAAGGGCTGTGCTGTGTTAATTACAATAGATAAGATAAAGGAGCCTTTGTGGGTGGATGTATGCGGCAATATGCTATGCGTTGCAGACAATGGCTACAGCTGGCTCACTCTTTTCTCTGACAGTGAGAATTATGTAGTGACTGCTATGTTTGATTCCACAAACGAAGTAGCGCAGTGGTATATAGATATCTGCAAAGGACATGGACTTACAGAAGATAAAATACCATGGTATGATGATTTATATTTGGATATAATAATTTCCTCAAAAAGTGAGATAAATCTTATAGATCAGGAGGACTTGGAGCAGGCACTTAGAAACGGCGAAATAGATAAGGATGCCTATGAATATGCAAATGCTGAAGCTGATAGGCTTCTTGACCTTTTAGCAAAAGGCCGGCTTGAGCTTCTCAACTATTGCAAGCCAATACGAGAAATGCTCTATAAGCAGCTTGATTAGCAGGAAATGACGGAAGGAGTACAATTATGAAAAGTTTACAAAAGGAGATTCTTGAGTGGATTATAACTTTAGCTGCCGCTGCGGCTATAGCGTTTATTATGAACTTGTTTGGCGGGCTGGCAATAGTTGAAGGTCCTTCGATGCTTCCCACTTTAAACGACGGAGAATTCTTAATAAGAGCAAGATATATAAGAACAGAGCCACAGATGGGAGAAATAGTTGCATTTGATACCTCAATGCCCCATCCATGGAAAATCTACAGGATGTTTGGGGTCAATAAGACTTTGGTCAAGAGGGTTATCGGACTGCCCGGCGATAAGATAACAATAAGCAATGGGGAAGTATATCTCAATGATAAAAAGCTTGAAGAAAGCTACATAAAAGATGGCACAACAGACGGAGAAATAAGTGTTACAGTGCCTGATGGACATTACTTCGTAATGGGAGACAACAGACTGAACAGCAACGACAGCAGAAGCGGCGTCGGGTTTGTGAAAAGGGAAGATATAATAGGAAGAGTGGTGTTCAGACTGTTTCCCTTTGGGAGATTTGGCAGCATCAGATAAAAAAATGCTTCGTTATAACGAAGCATTTTTTATGTAGTTGTTTTGATATATTTATCGATAATTGCCTCTGCCGTTTTCTTATATGCCTGGGCTTCGGAAACCATAAGCATAGCAGCTGTGATGAGCTGAATGCGATTACGTTCCTCCTCGTCGAGCTCGACACCGATGTGGGAAACTAAATCCATGTCTTCCTTCAGTACAGAGCTTACATTGTCGATATTCTTTTTCCTGCCTTCGAGATAAGTGTTGTATATCTCTTCAACCATCTCTGAATTGCCCTCAGCTATCTGAAAAAGCGGATGGAACAAGTTCTCTATATCACTTATAGAGAGAATTTGCTTCAAATAATAGATTAATATAATCTGAATCATTTGATGTTTATTATATTTTTTATTTTTCGAAGGTGAAAGTATTTTAGCCTTTGAATAATTATTAATCATAGTTTTGGTCAGCAGCTTATCATCCTTGCTTCTTTTCTCTTTGCCCAGTTTGTTCTCGATAAAGGTAGTCACCTGATCCATATATAAATCTATATCAGGTATGTCCGACGGTTTAATATATGCCGGGTTGGACAACTCTTCTATCAGGGCATCTAAATTCTTCATATCTATAGCTTCACCTCGTATTGAATTAATAAAATTTAGTCGCTGGTCG
This sequence comes from Clostridia bacterium, assembly GCA_029238945.1. Taxonomy (GTDB): domain Bacteria; phylum Bacillota; class Clostridia; order Lutisporales; family Lutisporaceae; genus GWB2-37-7. Next base: position 887 of record JAQZBM010000196.1, on the reverse strand, counting down.
CTAGTCTCTAGTCGCTAGTGGAAGAAAGCGCAAGCTCTGCATGCTATGTCATCTTGAGTTTGTGGAAAGATTTTTTCCTGTACTTCGCAAGATTCTTCATATATTCAGAATTTACACCTGTTACCCACACCACGATAAACGAAAGTGCTGCCGTCATTCTGAGCGCTAGCGAAGAATCTTAAGATCCTTCGGTCGTTCCTCCCTCAGGATGACAGCGGGGATATTAACGACTTTCATAACAATGACTGGTGTTACAATAACTCCTTTATCTCGTGACTAGTGACTAAACCGAAGGTTTACACCTATATTATATAGTAATAAAAACTATATGACAATATATTCAAAAATATTGCAGAATAGCCAATAATATAAAAGGGGAAAATAAAATAAATATAATTTGTATAAACATATTGCGCATATATATCTTATATAGTAATATAATATTATAACAAGTAGTTTTAAAAACTACATGAAGATATGTTAATATTATGAGGTGATTGTATGAAAGCAAAATTACGTGAACCGGTTAGCGGACTTTCTCATTTGATAGGAGCTGTTCTGTCATTAGTGGGTCTAGTACTTATGATATACTATGCAGTGCAGGTGGGTACTGTATGGCATATAGTATCCTTCTCTATTTTTGGAGGAAGTCTTATATTGCTTTATACAGCAAGTACTATTTATCATTTGCTTACAATATCGGATAAGGGTGTAAGAGTTCTCAGGAAAATAGACCACGTTATGATTTTTGTGCTGATTGCAGGAACTTATACTCCCATATGTCTTATTCCTTTAAGAGGAGGATGGGGATACAGTTTGCTGGCAGTGATTTGGGGAGTAGCTATAGTGGGTGCTATTATGAAGCTTCTTTGGTTTGATGCACCCAG
>JAQZBM010000195.1 GCA_029238945.1 Clostridia bacterium | reverse complement strand
TTTCCAACACCGCTGCCTGCAAAAATACCCACTCTTTGTCCTTTACCAATAGTGAGCAGCCCATCGATGCATTTGACTCCTAAAGGCAATACATCTCTTATCTTCTTCCTGGTTAAAGGATTTGGAGGGGTATTCTCTGATGAATAATAAAGCTTGCTGTCAATCATTTTTTTGTCGTCTATGGGATTACCCAAGCCGTCCAGAATTCTTCCCAGCAAGCTTTCGTCCACCTTTACCGAGAGTGACTTGCCTGTGGCCTCAACCTTGCTTCCCGGGCCGATTCCACTCATGTCACCCAATGGCATTAGGCTAACTATATTGTTTTTAAAGCCGACTACTTCAGCAATAATTGGTGTTTGGCTTTTTACGGGATAGATATGGCAGATTTCTCCCAAGTTAACCGCCGGGCCGATTGATTCTATAGTCAGTCCGACAACCTGCGAAACTCTGCCTGAATATTTTATGAAGTCATGAGTTGATATAACGTTCTTGTATTTACTATAGTTAATCAAAATATCACTCATTTCTTATTAAGTATTCAAAAGCCTTCTCTATCTCTTTCATTTGGACATTTATGCCTGCATTTATCTCTCCCGAAGGAGTTTCAACAATGCAGCCTCCCTTCGGAAGCGCTTTGTCACAATATATTTCAAGGTCATTTATGCCCTCGGCCAGCATGACTATCTTTTCCTTGTTGCAATTTACATAGTCGTAGTCTTCCTCAGACACTCTTACAGTCAATTTGTCCTTGAAGGTACATTTTACAATTGACTGCTTTATAAGCGACATTACTACCTCACTATTCTGTGTGAGCTCCTGTCCAATTACCTTATTTGCTATTTCCAGAACCAGCTCTATTATTTGGCCTTCTGCTTCCTTTAAGATTTCCCCATATCTTTTATCAAGCTGAGTTTTTATTTCCATCGCTTGATTTATCATATCCTGTGCCTGATTTATGCCTTCAGTATAACCTGAGTTGTAGCCGTCTCTATAGCCGTCTTCCGCTGCAGCCGCTTCTTTTTCTTCCTTTTCGCTGGTGACCTGCTCCATTATTCTTTTCGCTTCAAAGTTAGCCTCTTCAATAATCTTTAAATATAATTCCTTTGCATCTTCTATGATGCTGTTTGCCTTTTCTTCCTCTTTGGCTTTTTTTGAAGCCTCATCTTCCGCTTTATGTATTTCCGGCTTAATTATAGGAGGCATATTGGCTTTTATAGGCTTCGGAGTACCAATCTTTACATAGTTGGATTTGAAAATCCTAGACAATTATTTCATCTCCTCCGCCTCTTGAAATAACTATCTCACCAGCATCCTCAAGCTTTCTGATTACATTAACAATCTTCTGCTGAGCTTCCTCAACATCTCTGAGTCTTACAGGTCCCATGTATTCCATGTCTTCTCTTATCATTTCAGACAGACGTTTAGACATATTGGAGAATACAGTCTTTTGTACTTCCTCGCCGGCACTCTTAAGAGCAAGAGCCCAGTCGTTGTTTTCCACTTCTCTGATAACTCTTTGAATAGATCTGCTGTCCAAGGTAACAATATCGTCGAAAATAAACATTCTCTTTCTGATTTGCTCTGCTAAGTCTGTATCTTGAACCTCCAGGGATTCCATTATGTACTTCTCTGTACCTCTGTCTACAGAGTTTAAGATATCTACAATTGCGGTGATGCCTCCGGCCATAGTGTAGTCTTGTATAACCATGGAGGATAGCTTTCTCTCCAGAACCCTTTCAATTTCTTTTATGATATCTGGGGAAGTTCTATCCATTACAGCTATTCTTCTGGCAACATCAGCCTGCTTATCCTGCGGCAATGCAGAGATAATTGTCGCTGCTTGCTGAGGCTTCAGGTACGCTAGTATAAGGGCGATAGTCTGCGGATGTTCACCCTGTATAAAGTTTAAAATCTGACTTGGGTCAGCCTTCCTTACAAAGTCAAAAGGTCTAACCTGCAACGAAGCAGTCAGCTTATTTATTACATCCAGTGCCTTCTGTCCCCCCAGGGCTCTTTCCAGAATCTCTTTGGCGTATGCAATACCACCCTCAGAGATATATTCCTGGGCAAGACATACCTGATAGAATTCTGACAGTATCGCTTCCTTCTCATCAGGAGACACAGTTCTCATATTTGCAATTTCCAAAGTCAATTGCTCTATATCTTCCTCTTTTAAGTGCTTAAAGATTTGGGCTGATTTTTCAGGTCCCAGGGTAATAAGAAGTATAGCTGCTTTTTGACGACCGGAAAGTCCGCTTTTATTTACTCTAGACAATATATATCACTCCTAATCTTCGCTTATCCAGGTCTTCAAAAGCTGGGCAACCTGTTCCGGCTTTTGTCCCACAAACTTCTCCAGCTTCTTCTTCAGTTCATTCTTATCTTCAAATTCCAGTTCTTGTACAGGCATTCCATCTGTCTTTGCAGCTGCAATAAAGCTGTCGTTTAGCATAAGCTCCTGCTGCTGTGTATTCCTTCTTCTCAGTAGAATAAACATCGCTGCACCTAATACCAATACTGCCGCTAATGCAGTTCCAATCATAACAAAGGTTTCATTTCTCTTTTGCTCTGCCTCCTGCTGCCTTTGCTGATCTATAGAATCTTTTATACTGGTATCGAATTCCATGACCTTAACGCTTATATTATCTGCAATAGCTGCCGGCTGTACATTAAAGCCCTGCGTCGCAAAGGTTACCAATTCCTTAACATCCTGCTGGAGAACATCCAGGTTTGCAAGTACATCCTCCTTCAGTCCATCCTTGTTTATGATAACAGCGATGGTAAGCGCTTCAATATTTCCTTGTTCCTTAACAATTTGCTTCTTTATTTCATTTATTTCATAATTGACTACATTGCTTGCTTCACTATACTGAGCCTTTGAGGCATCAGCTTCTACATACTGATTTATGTCAGTATTTGAATCCGTACCAGGCACTCCTGAAGCCCCTGCATCAACCCATTCCTTCTTAATTTCTTCCATGTTTCTGACTATGCCGGCATTTCTCTCCTGGTCCGGTGCGGCATACTCAGTACTGTCTATGACCTCACTGTTGAAGTTAAGCTTTACCGCAGCTGTGACCTCAACATTGTTAGGTCCAAAAACCTTTATAAGAAATTTCTTTATTGAGTCTTCAATATTCTTTTTAACAGTCCCTGTAACATCAAGATTTGAACCTACAGAGTTGTTTCCTTCGCCCTGTTTTTCAACCAAGGCTATTCCGTTTTCATCAATCATCTCTATGTTTTCAGGCTTCAAACCCTTGACACTTCTAGCTACATACTTTACTATTCCATCTACCTGCTTTGAATCAAGAGGTTCTGCCCCGGGCTTCATCTTAATAATGATTCCTGCTGTGGAATCCGTTTTATCTTCCTCAAAAACAAAACTGGAATCCTCGTATATGTTCAGCTGAACATCTGCCCACTCGACACCCTTTAAGGCTCTCAAGCCTTTTTCGATGTCATTTTCCTTTTCTCTCAGGTATCTCTGACTCTTGTCCTGACTGGTCTCATAGAAGGATGAAGTATTTGGTTCGGGTATAGAACCCTCATCATCTACCACCCCGTCTGCTGCCAGCTGTACCCTCAGCTCGCTGTCCATGCCTTCAGGTACATATACTGTGGTTCCTTCAATCTTTGTCTTGACACCCATTTCCTTAAGGGCTTGGTTTACTTGTCCGGCAGTGGCTTGGTCCAAATCATTATATAAAGGCACGAATTTTGTCCTGCTTGACATAATTACAACGGATGCAATCAATATAACAGATAATGCACCTGCTATAATAATTCTTATCCTATGCCCTTTTTCCAAGCTGCCCCACATTTCATCAAAGCTGTTTTTAATTTTATTAAATAAATCGCCCATTTAATCTCCCCCTCTGCTATTAAATAGGCATTCTCATAATTTCCTGATATGCATCCATTATCTTATTCCTGACTTGTAAGGTAAGCTGCATAGCCATATCAGCCTTTTCAGATGCTATCATCACCTGATGTATATTATCTGTAAGACCCATAGCCAATGCTTCATTTAGCTGTTCAGATTCCAGCTGCAGGCTGTTTACCTGCTGTATTGCACTATTCAGAAACTCCCCAAAGGAAACCCCCTCTGTACTGCTGCTACTATTGCTGCTGCCTTTTTGAATGCTGGTTTGTATGTTTTGAACGGGTTGATTTATCTTCATGATTTTCCTCCTTTGTAGTTTTTATTTTAAGTGCCTGTCTCTTAGCCTCTGCCTATCTCCAAAGCCTTCATTGCCATGCTTTTTGCAGAGTTTATGGCAGTAACATTTGCCTCATATGCTCTGCTGGCAGTTATCATATTTACCATTTCAGTCATAACATCTACATTGGGCATCTTAACATAACCATTTTCGTCCGCATCAGGATGCCCCGGATCGTAAACCATTTTGAAAGGAGTCTGATCTTCTGCTATGCCCTTCACCTTTACACCATTGCCTATCATTGACTTACTGGCATCACTGAGATATTGGCTGAAGGGAACATTGCTTCCGGCACCTTGAAATACTACCACCTGCCTTCTGTAAGGAGTACCGTTGGCTGTTCTGGTGGTGTTTGCATTTGCTATGTTCTTTGATATTATATCCATCCTAAGCTTCTCTGCCGTTAAAGCCGAAGCACTGATATTTATTGAGTTAAAGAAACCCATTAACTATCTTCTCCCTTCGCTTATGACCATTTTGATATTGCCAAACTGCTTACTTATCTGAGTAATCAGGGCATTGTACTTAATTGTGTTTTTGGCTAGTTCAGCCATTTCTACGTCAATATCTACGTTGTTGCCATCCTGTCTGGCTGAAGTGAAAGTATCCTGCAAAACCTCCGGTGCGGGTATATCTCTTGTGTCATTTCCTATGGGCAGGAAATTCTTATTCTTTTTCAAGCTTCCGGTCTGAAATTCCGATGCGGCTCCCGCAAGCTGTTCTTCGAATCTTACATAGCTCTTTTTGTAACCGGGAGTATTTACATTGGCAATATTATTGGAAATCGCTTCATTCTTTAACCATGCTGCATCTAAGGCTTTTTCTAAGACTTTCGTGTTGTTTCCTATTTTGTTAAATAACATGAATCGTACCCCCAAACGTCAAATTTCAACAATTACATTACATTGCGAACTTCAAATTTATAGTATTCGACAAAAATACATTTTTTCCTTTATAAAACTAAGCATTTTAGTAAAATTATGAATATTTTTCTAGACTTAAAGCACGTTAAATATTAGATTTTATAAATATATCGATACATTTATCCGCTGACTTTATAAAAAAATTATTATAAAAAAGAAAAAAAGCAGGCTTTGCCTGCTTTCTCACTTTTCCTTATCTTAACTTTTTCAGTTCATCCATCAGCTTGTCGTTT
>JAQZBM010000012.1 GCA_029238945.1 Clostridia bacterium | reverse complement strand
CGGTGGAGCTGGCTGAGGAGATAAAGGGTTCAAAGTTTCCGGCGAAGCACAATTTTAAACAGTATATATTCTCTCCATCATATTTTCTGCATCATCATAACATTATCCCATATAACGAGAATACATTCCTTTTGGTTTTCAATATAAATATAGACAACAGCTTTGATGATGGGCAAGCGGAAAGACTCTCGGAGCTTCTGAAGGTGCTGTCGGATAAAACCAGACTGGAGATATTGAGACAGCTGAAAAGAAGGCCTACCTACGGCAAGGTGCTTTCCTCCCGCCTTAAGCTTACAACTGCCACGATCTCACGACATTTGGACCAGCTAAAGGCTATAAATCTTATAACTGAAAACAAGAAAAACAATGTGAAATATTATTACGTCAACAGCGATGAGCTTGAGAAGCTTTTTGGTGAAATAAGAGATTTTCTGAACAAAAAATAGAGCAGCAATTTCCTGAACAAATGGAAATGCTGCTCTATTTTTATTGACATTTAATGGATAGTATTGTAATATTATATTTACAATGTTACGTAATTGCGTAATTATGTAATATACTTTATATAGGAGGGATGTTATGTTCATAGATAATATACTTTCGACAGCCAGAAGAAACCTGACAATACAAACAAGGGCTTATCCCGTGCATTTCTTTGTAGGTGAACTTATGAGCTGTTTTTTTACTGTTCTTAGCTCTTTTTTCATATACAGTATTGTATTTAAAGGTAAGGTATCCGACAGCTTTATAAGATTCAGCGGCACTTCCGACTATATGTCCTATGCGATTTTGGGAAGCTTTATGTATCTGTTTGTTGTACGAACCTTTCTCAATGTGAGCAGAAGCTTTATTACTGAGATGCGGGAGGGAACTCTGGACAGTCTTCTGATATCCCCTGTAAGCTACATGGGGTACCTATCGGGTAATATGCTGGAGCAGACGCTGGTAACAACCGGAGAACTGCTGGCTGCGATAATTATAACCAGTCCTTTCGGTCTAAAAATGCCGGATATAAATGCTGCAGCTGCTTTGCTTTGTATAGGCATTACCCTTGTATCATTGTTCGGAATGGCCATTATTCTATGCGGCATTATGATTTATCTAAAAGATACATACTTAAGCCAGAATACAGTCTTCAGTGTCATGTACCTTATTTGCGGCATAACTTTTCCTGTACAATACCTGCCAAACTGGGTACAGAACATATCCAATCTCATACCCGTGACTTATTCCCTTCGAATTTTTAGAAGCAGTATTCTGGCAGGCAGCAGCATTGCAAGTCAGGCAGGAGACTTCTTGATGCTGGCAGTGCTGTCAATAATCTACTTTGCGGCAGGCGTGCTGCTAATCAATAGAATTATGAAAAAAGCACCTGAAAGACAATTTATATAGGAGGCGGGAAAATGCTTATCGCAAAAGGCTTGAAGAAGAATTATACAAGTAAAGTAAAAACAGGCTTCTTGAAAAGTACTACCAAAAAGGTTGAAGCTGTGAGAGGACTGGATTTGACCATAGAGCCGGGCAGTATAGTAGGGCTGCTGGGATTGAATGGAGCAGGGAAGACAACCACAATTAAAATGCTGTCAACACTGCTGGAGCCGGATGAGGGAAGCTGTGCCATAGATGGTCTGGACCTTGTCAAGGATGCCTTCCAAATCAAGCATATGGTGAACATGATAGCAGGGGGAGAACGCATGGTATATTGGCGGCTGACAGCCAGAGAGAATCTGGAGTATTTCGGAAGGCTTTACAGCATTCCCAAGGAGGAACTGAAAAGCAGGATAGAGAGCCTGATACGGTTTGTAGGGCTTCAGGAAAGGTCAGAGGAGGCGGTGGAGAAATATTCGAAGGGTATGAAGCAAAGACTGCAGATTGCAAGAGGCTTGATCAATGACCCTAAATACCTGTTCATGGATGAACCTACTCTAGGATTGGATGCACCTATTGCAAGGGATTTGAGAAGGTTTACAAAGAGTCTTGCTAAGGAACAGGGAAAAGGCATATTGCTGACCTCTCACTATATCAGCGAAATAGAAGAGCTGTGCGATTATGTGTATATTATAGACCGCGGTCTGAAGATTATGGAGGGTACTCCAAAGGAAATAGCCAGCATCGTAGCAAACTGCACCAACAAGTATAAGATAAAGCTGAACGTCCTTCCGGATAAGCTCAGGGGTCAGTTTGAGACCTTTATGAGTACGGTTCAATCAGAGTTTCAGCTGGAGGAGGTAGACGGCGGCATAGAGATAGATGTTTCATCCCATAAGGATATACAAAGCGAGCTTATCTCCATGCTGTCTCAACAAAGCAAAATCATTAGCTTTACGGCAATGGAGCCTAAGCTGGAGGATGCCATCATTACTTTGTCAGAGGTGAAGAATTATGAACAGGTACATGCTTAACAGCATTAAGGCGGAAGCCATAAAGCAGCATAAATCGGTCTACCACTCCAACCTGATGTATTTTTCAATGCTGATTTGGCCTGTGCTGGAGCTTTTCTCAGCATATTATGCCTACAAGCCCTTTGAGGGAACGGCAGCCAGTGAAATAGTGGCGAAATGGGTAGGGGATGATATGATATTTGCCTTCATATTATTCGGGTATATCAGCTTTATATTTTTCCGATGCTTTGTACAATCTGCGTGGCGCTTCTCATCCGAACGGATATCCGGTACATTGGAGCTAATCTACCAGACACCGGCAAACAGGCTGGGAATTATGCTGGGAAATGCTCTTGCTTCACTGTTCGAGAGTACGTGGATGTTCATGGTATTTTGTATAGGTGCCTTGGTGCTTTTTACTAATCTGAGAATTTCAAGCATCTTTATGCCGTTAGTAGCGGTGCTATCCTTGGTAATCCCTTCTATTTGCTGGGGAATATTCATGAATTCACTATTTATGTTTTCCAGGGACAGCGGTATGCTCTATACGGTATTTCAGTCACCTATGGAGATTTTTGGAGGAGCCAAGCTGCCTTACCCGGCGTTCCCGTTTTGGGCTAAGGTGATTGGAGGGGTATTTCCGCTAACCTGGTCTATAAATATTGTGAGAAAAATATTCATGAACGGCGCTCTGCTCTCTGATATTAAATTTGAATTGCTTGTGCTTTGTGCTATATGCGCAGCTCTATTCCTTATGACGCTGCTGCTTCTTAAGAAAAGTGAGGCTTATGCAAGGAAGACAGGCAATATGGCGTTGTTTTAGTGAATATTGTACTAATTTTCCTTTATGTTAAGTCCTATGTTATAATTGAATTAATGAATCAATTGAGAGAGGTACATAGTACATAATGGAAAAGACAATGAAAGGCGATATGACACAAGGCAATACGGCAAGAATATTGATTACCTTCGCCATACCAATGGTGCTGGGAAACATTTTTCAACAGCTTTACAATACTACAGATGCCATAATCGTAGGCAGGTTTGTCGGTAAAAATGCATTGGCGGCAGTGGGTGTAGCAAACCCTATAATGTCAATTGCGATTTTCTTTATAGTTGGCATCTGCATAGGTACATCGGTAATCATGTCCCGGCTGTTTGGTGCAGGAAAACTGGATATGTTGAAGAAGGAAATTTCCACTGCTTTAATTATCGGAACGGTCTTTACAATAATATTGTCTGTGGTCTGCATATTTCTTTCACGCTTTGTTCTTATAGCCACCGGAACTCCTGATGAGATTTTGAACGATGCGGATACATTTTTAAAGATAGTATTCAGCGGATTGATTTTCTCGTTTCTGTACAATTTTTACTCAGCTGCACTTAGGTCTATAGGTGATTCTGTAACACCCCTGATATTTCTTATAGTATCCAGTGTGCTTAATGGAATCCTGGCTGTAATCTTTGTCGTTGTTTTTGGGCTGGGTGTAGCCGGCTCTGCCATTGCGACGGTAATTTCGCAAGCTGTGTCATCTGCACTTTGCATAGCTTATGTTTATATAAAAATCCCCTTAATAAGTCTCAAACCGAGCGAAATGGTTGTGGACAAGCCGTTGCTTAAGGAAACAATTCAATACAGCTGGGTAACGGCTTTGCAGCAGACCTGGCTGTATATTGGCAAGCTATTGGTTCAAGGAGTTGTAAATCCCTTTGGGACAAGCGCAATAGCTGCATATAACTCCGCAACAAGAGTAGATTCATTTGTACTTGCACCCGGCGACAGCTTCTCTGCATCAGCTTCCACTTATACGGCGCAAAACAAAGGAGCGGGCAAGTGGGAAAGAATAATTGAAGGCTATAAGAAGAGTACACTTATAATTACAGTATACAGCGTAATTGCTTCTATAATTATTTTCCTGGGTGCGGAGGGGATTATGAAGCTTTTCATTGACAGCTTCGAAACAGAGGTTATAGAAATTGGTGTGAGATATTTAAAGCTGATGTCTCTGTTCTACATACTTTCAGGCTTCAATAATATATTCCAGGGCTTTTTCAGAGGTGTGGGAAAGCTTCGCATAACTCTTATTGCTACAGCTTTGCAGATTACTGCAAGAGTAGGCTTATCCTATGCTCTTGCACCACACTTCGGAATTGCCGGTGTAGTATATGCCATTGCAATAGGATGGGTCTTGATGGCTTCCTATGAAGGACTGTCTTTGAGAAGCTATTTCAAGGAAATAAAGTATAACGCCGGATAGATAACTATCAAAAAATGATATGGGAGGTACAAAGTACCTCCCATATTTTTAGTTAAGAATCACCTTTTCAATCATTTTAATGAGATCAGCTCCTTTCATAGAGATTTAACCGACCGGTCAATTTAATTATCTCAGGCAGCAAGCTGATTTTAAAGAGAAAGAATTGTTATATTAAATAATTACGCTTGTCCACTCTGCAGCATGGCAAAGATTGCTCCGGATATGAAGGGCACTAACCAAGCGGTCCACACAAATATACTGAAGCTATGGAATTTGCTTTTCATAGCTTCATTGTTTTTAACCAATACTGCTGAAGCCCAGACAGCATGTACAAGCATTAGGGCAATAGCCAGTAAGCCTGTAATGCCGTGGAAGTCCAGCTTAAAGCCGCCTTCTGATATTTTACTCATAATAGTTGTTCCTAGAGTGTCAAACAAAAGACCTATCCAAAATACATACACATGCCACTTCTTTAAAGTATTCTGCTTCCTTTCGCTCCATACACCTAAAGTATAAAATGTTAAAGCTAAGCACATAAAAACTACTGAATATAAAACCATTTATAATCCCCCTTTAATGCTGATAATAATTGTGTTGCAGCCCTACTTAAATATTACCAAATGAACTGCGTTCATTTGAAACGAAAAAATTGATGCTATTGCAGCAATTCTTTTAAAAAGCCCTCAAAGGACTTATATTCAAAGTAAGGCATTTGAATGATAGTTATAAAGTTAAGCACTATGAATTTTGCTGTTTCATAAGAATCAAGCTTTAGCTTAATTGCAGGATGTTTTTTGGATGACTCATAGACAAGAAACTCCTCAAGCCTTTTTATCAGCCTGTCCATATAAATAGTCTGTCTTTCCAAGCCGCTTTCAATGTTGCCCGGAGTGTGGTATAACTCAGGCTTAAGCCATACTGCCCTAAAGGTTTTAATAAACTCGCGGAGAGTATTGAAAACCTTATGCAGCTTAGTGAAAGGCTCACTATCTTCGCTGAACAGCTTCTCTAATATGTCCAAGTACTCTCTCCAATAAACTGACATCATTTCTACAATCAAATCCGACTTGGTAGGAAAATAATTGTATATTGTTCCGAGAGCGATGCCGCATTCCTTTGCAATGTTTCTCATGCTCAGCTCAGAATAGCCTTTAGTAAATAGAATATTCCGAGCTGTATCAAGTATAAGCTGAGTTGGATTCTCAATAACTCTTGACATCGGCTAAACTCCCTTCTTATGAACACTGTTCATATGAACTACGTTCATTATACGCAAAAGTAGCTTATAAGTCAATACTATATATATTTTAGGAAAATGTTGACAATTGGGAAGCAATAAACTATAATTTGCATGAATGCACAAATATGCAAATTAAATATTAAATGAGAGGTAGCTTTATGAATATAAAAATAGGATACTATCCCGTATTGGATGCAGCTTTACTTATAAGACAAATTTTCAGCGTTGAGAGATTCAAACCTTTTTCTCCGGTGGTGGAGGCAATAGATTCAAGACTTTCAGCCACAGAAAAGCAGGCTATCAATAGCATCGCCGCATTGACTGAGGATTGGCTGGATGTTATAAAGAGCCTTATTGATGTGACCATGCAAGGAGTTTCTTCTCCGGAGGAGCTTTTTATAAAGATAAGGAAGACTCCGAAATGTGTATTCGGTCCGCAGGGCAAGGAAGAAATGGCAAAGCTGCTCTCTGATATCTGGTATAATCACTGTCTTATAGAAGTATCTAAGTACTCCAATCAAATACATATGAAGGCTGAGGAGCTATCAAAGCTGCCATCAGCAGCTGAAGTGGTGGATTATATACTTAGTTTGTCGGACAGGATTGAGAGGGTGGAGAAGGATACCCTGAAGTTCAATATAAAACCAGATTTAAGTGTCAAGCTGAATGATATTGAGGACATTATAGTGATGCCATCAGTATTTTCCAGTCGGAATGTAACCTTCTGGTACAGTGGAAGAACCTTTCTCTTCTATATTGCGGTAGACAGCAGAGTAATGTCTCTGGAGGAGCCTTCTGACATGCTGCTGCTAAGAACTCTGGCCTTTAATGACAAGACGAGACTTAAAATGCTGAAGGCCCTTTCTATGTCGGCTCTTAGCGTAAATGATTTGGCAGATAAGCTGAATGTAAATGCATCGACTGTATCCAGACATTTCAAGGTATTTAAGGATACAGGCTTTGTAGATATTCAGAGCCAGGACGGCAATTCGGTTTATTACAGCATTAATGAAAGGGAGATAAAAAAGTCAATGCAAAGCGTATATGACTATATTTTCGGGGGGGATTTGAAATGATTCGTGACATAGAGGAGCTGTCCATGAATGCCTTTCCTGCACTGTCCACAATACTGGTAAACGGATGGGTGCTTAGGTTTTCCGAAGGCTATGCCAGAAGGGCTAACTCGGTAAATCCGATATATCCCTGCAGAATAGATATTTTAAGGAATATAGAGATATGTGAGGATATGTACAGCAGCAGAGGATTGAATACTATATTTAAGCTTACAGAGGATGAAGAGGCTTACAAGATAGATGAAATGCTGCAGCAAAGAGAGTATTCCTTAGAGGCAAAGACTAACGTTATGCTTAAGGATATAAGGGGATTCAGGATAGACTCTGATGACAGGAAGAATGTGATGATTTACAGGGAGTCTAAGGATAGCTGGTTTGAGGCTTTCATTGCCATGAATAAAGTTGGTGAACAAAACGCAGGTATCTTGCGAAAAATGCTGCAAGGTATTCTAGCTGACACTTATTATGCGTGTATTGTTGAGAATGGTAAGGTTATAGCGGTAGGTCAAGGCGTAGCAGAAAGAGGCTATATTGGTATGTTTGATATCTGCGTACATGAAGAATATAGGAGAAAAGGCTTGGGCACAAAGCTTATGATAAATCTGATGCATGCAGCGGCGGCAGAGAAAAGTGAGTATTCTTATCTTCAGGTTGTGGATGACAATGAGCTTGCCAAGCAGTTATATGATAAGCTGGGTTACCGAAAGCAATACAGCTATTGGTATAGGGTAAAGAAACTGAAAAGATAAAATTAAGGGGGAGAAATTTATGAATTATGATTATAACGAAATTTCAAAGATATATGATGATGTCAGGGAAGGAGATTTTTTGACTGCAGACTTCCTGATAAAGGCTGCTGAGCTTGATGGAACAAGAACGGTGCTTGAGATAGGCTGCGGGACAGGAAACTACCTAAAGCTTATACATGGACTTTCAAAGGCAGAGGTTTGGGGGATTGACAGCTCCAGCGGAATGCTTGCAAAAGCGAAGGAAAAGTGTAAGAATGCCGTACTTGTGGAGGAAGATGCTGTAGCTCTCGCCGGGATACCCGACGGTAAATTTGATTTGGTTTACATGGTGGATGTGATACATCATATAAAGGATATAGATACAATGTTTAAGAACATTTACAGGGTGTTGAAGCCAAATGCGGCTGTTGTAATCTTTACGGACAGCCATGAGTATATAAGAAACAGATTGACAACCAAGTACTTTCCCGAGACCCTGGCAGCTGAACTGAATAGATATCAGGATACGGGTGAAATCAAGGATATGCTTATCGAGAACAGCTTTCACTGTATATCTGACGGGGAGCTCGTACTAGAGCCTATTGAGGACTATGGAACTAAGCTTATTGAGGTGGCAGAGAAGAAGGGCTTTTCAATGTTCGGCTTAATATCTGAAGAAGCTATAGAGGCCGGAATCGAGAGAATCAAGGCAGATTTGGAGGAACATGCAATCATATATTATCCCAAAGCACCCTACATTATGGGAGTAAAATGAAAAAATAAGAGGCTACGGATAGCCTCTTTATTTTTTATAGCGATTATAAGAATAAACCCAGCAAACCGCTTGCAAGAATCAGTATGAAGGCTCCGCCTATACGGGAGGAAATCTGTGCAAAAGGCATAAGCTTCATGCGGTTAGCCGCTGACAGAACAGCTACGTCACCAGTTCCACCCATATTTGCCATGCAGAGTCCTGCAGTAATAGAAGCTTCGATTGGGAAGAAGCCAACCAGTTTGCCGACAAAGCCTGCTCCAAGTATAGCGCCCAAAACAGTTAAGCCTACCAGGATTACGTATTGAAGTGTAAGTGCGTCAAGCACCTGCTGAAGGTTGGTATATGCAACGCCGATACCGACAAGAAGCACACCTGTAAGGTTTGTCATTATGAATTGGTACCATTGGAAAGCACCCTCTTCATATTTGGCTGGCATGATGCCAAGAGCCTTAACCACAGCAACTGAGATTATCATCCATGCATATGAATGAACAGATGGTATCAAATTACCGAGTATTGAACCAAAAACAAAGAATGTCAGTGAAACAAACAAACCAATTCCCATTAGCTTATAGTCAATAGCAGATTTAGTTTCTTCTTCAACTACGGCGTTTTCTTTGATTATCATCAATTCACCATTGCCAGAAAGACTTTTTTTAGATTTGCCCAGTCTGTCAAGCAAGCCTGCTGCAACAATTGCTAATGCATTGCCAAGTGCAACTGCAGGCACCATGATTGAAAGCATTTCTGCAGGGTCCTTAGCCAAGGTTGAACCGAAAATCTTAGAAAGTGGAACAGCACCGGCTCCCATTCCGCCGCCCATTATCGGTATTCCGATGTAAAGTATGGCTTCTTTCGCTCCAAAGCCCATAAGGGCTCCGCCAATACCAACAAGCGCTAATGCTACGACAACACCGCCCAGAATAGCCGGCAGATATCTAATTGCTGCATTTATAAGAAGCTTTCTATTCATACCAAGTATGCTGCCTGTAATAAGGGCTGCGATGTAGAAGTCAAGGAATCCGCCGTCCTTCATAAAAGTGCTCATAATATCAGTGGCTTCCTTGGGTATGATATTATAGGTAGCTAATGCTGCAGAACCGAAAATTATTACGATCGGTCCGCCGCCCAGGTAAGATTTGACAATAGGTAAGTGATTGCCTATTTCAGAGAAAACTGCACCCAGCACAAGCATCAGTGCTATGGCACCTATCATGCCTTCAGGGAGTACTTTAAGGTAGGTCCCTACTAAAACTACAACAGAAATAATTGCGAATACAGGAACTGAGAGACCCATGATTTTATAACTTTTTTTTGCACTGGTTTCCATGAAAAAACCTCCTTATTATTTGTTTATACTCTAGCAACTCCGGTTTCCCTGGCTGCTTTAGCAACGGCTTTTGAAACATTCTCAACAATTCGGCTGTCAAATGCACCAGGTATGATATATTCTTCATTCAATTCTTCATCTGAAATGATTCCGGCTATAGCATAGGCTGCAGCTATTTTCATTTCTTCATTTATATCTCTTGCTCTAACATCTAGGGCACCTCTGAATATAGCAGGGAATGCCAATACATTGTTTACTTGATTTGGGAAATCTGAACGGCCTGTTCCTATGACCCTGGCGCCGGCTTTTTTAGCTGCATCAGGCATTATTTCAGGGGTAGGGTTGGCCATTGCAAATACGATGGAGTCCTTAGCCATGCTTGCAATCATTTCTTCACTCACAATATTTGGTGCTGAAACACCGATAAATACGTCAGCTCCTGTCAATGCATCACTGAGCAGACCTCTCCTGTCGCTCTTATTTGTTATTTGAGCAAGTTTTTCCTTTGCTTCATTATTGCTAGATGAACCTTTATAGATAATTCCATCTCTGTCGCAAGCAATAACATCCTTCACACCAAGACTTATAAGCATCTTAGTTATAGATGTTCCTGCGGCTCCTGCACCGTTAACAACTACTGTAATATCCTCTATCTTTTTATTTACCAGCTTCAATGCGTTTATAACTCCGGCACTTACTACGATTGCAGTGCCGTGCTGGTCATCGTGGAAAACAGGAATGTCAAGCTCTTCCTTCAATCTCTTCTCGATTTCAAAGCATCTTGGTGCGCTAATATCCTCAAGGTTAATTCCTCCAAAGGTTGGAGCTATCAGCTTAACTGTTCTTACGATTTCATCTACATCATTACTGTCTATACATATAGGAAACGCATCTATATTTCCAAATTCTTTGAATAATACTGCCTTTCCCTCCATAACAGGCATTGCAGCCAATGGACCTATGTCTCCCAGTCCAAGCACAGCACTTCCGTCTGTCACGACTGCTACCAGATTACCTTTTGCCGTATACTTATATACATCATCAGCATTTGAGTGAATCTTCCTGCATGGTTCTGCAACTCCCGGTGTGTAGGCAGTGCTCAGGGCTTCTCTGTCCTTTACTG
Source organism: Clostridia bacterium (assembly GCA_029238945.1). Lineage (GTDB taxonomy): Bacteria > Bacillota > Clostridia > Lutisporales > Lutisporaceae > GWB2-37-7. The sequence goes on along the minus strand of JAQZBM010000012.1, from coordinate 11,217 downwards.
CTACCTTCGATTTAACTTCTACCTTACCAACGTTTTCTTCATGCAGAATAAGGCTCTTTTCAAAGTAATTCATTATATTCATCCTTTCAAAATTTCTTATATTAATAGGTTACAGCTCTTTATTATTTTGTTGAATATTAAGAAATTATATAAATGATTTAGAAAATAAAAAACATATTGACAAAAAAACTCCAATAGTCTTATAAGCAAATGACTATAAAACAAAGGGTAGGATTTTCAAAATCCTACCCTTTGTTAATCTTATATAAATATGACGGTCTTCCCACAGAGCCGTATTCTATTTCAGTTTTAATCTCATCGTTTTCTACCAGAAATTCCAGATAGCGCCTGACGGTAACCTTGGAAAGTCCCATGCTTTCGGATATTTCCTCACTGGTCAAGTAGCGTTGGCTATTCTCTGTCATAAACGCTCGGATTCTTCTTAAAGTATCCTTGTGAAGACCTTTCTGTGTATCATATTCCTTGGTGTCTTTTGACATATTCGTTATCATATCTATGTCTTGCTGCTTGAAGGTATCCTTACCGTGTATTAGATTATATCTTTTGAGGTAATTGCTGAGGGACTTCTTTATACGGTCTCTGTCAAAGGGCTTTATCAAGTAATCCACCGCACCCAGCTTTAATGCCTTATCGATTTCATTAGCTTCTTTAGCAGCGGTAACCAATATGACATCTGTCTTTATAAGACGTCTGCGCATCTCTTTCAATAGGGATATTCCATCCAGCTTTGGCATGTATATGTCCAGTATGAGCAATTCTATTTGAGCAGAGCTTAGCGCTTCCAAGGCATCTTCACCATTGTGCATTACAGCAGCAACCTTGAAACCGGGTACACTTTCAACATAACGTTTATTCAATTCAGCTACCATAGGATCATCATCAACTATCAAAACCTTAACCATTATATGTCCCCTCCTTAGGCAATTCCACAATAAATTGAGAGCCCTGCTGCCACGTTGACCGCACTTTTATACTGCCTTTCAAAGCTTCAACTATATCTTTAACAATGAAAAGCCCTTGGCCTCTGCTTCCATCTTTAGTACTATATCCTCTTTCAAATATCCTGTCTAGATTTTCCTGCTTTATTCCCATTCCGGTATCAGCTATTTTAATAAGCACTTTTGAAGTTTCTTCCTTTATCAGCAGGTCTATGGCTTTTGAATTCTGCGTACCTATGTTAACTGCTTCCATGGCATTCTCTATCAGATTTCCCAGTATCGAGATCAATGCACTATTATCAATCTTACCTGTATTTTTACTTAAAGTACTCTCTTTGTCCACTCTCATCTTAATTCCAAGCTCGTTAGCACGGCTTGTCTTACCGATAATAAGCCCTGCTACAGCGGGATTTTTAATATTGTTGATTACAAGACTCAACACCTTCTGATGCTTCTGCGTTTCATTCATGATATATGCTTTTGCTTCTGCAACCTCACCAAGATCTATCAGCCCTAAAATCGTATGCAGCTTATTCATGAACTCGTGGTTATTGGCTCTCAGGGCATCTACAATCTGTCTGACTCCGGTTATTTCCTCAGCCATCTGCTTAATCTTTGTTCTATTACTGAAGGTAGCTATGGCGCCTACTGTTCTTTCTCCATCCTTAATCGGGACCCTGTTAATTACAACAGGGATACCGTTTATACTTTGCTCTCTATAATACTCTGCTATGCCTGATGCCATCACATCACCAAGCTTGCAGGAAGGGAATATCTCTTGGATATCACAGCCAATGCAGTTATCTGTTTTCAAATTCAGCATTTTAATAGCCGAGTCATTAACCAAGGTGATGCTGCATTTTTCATCTATGGCTATAACACCTTCATGCATTGCATCCAGCATGCTGTCCCGTTGAATATAAAGCTGAGTGATTTCATCCGGCTCTAGTCCTAAAAGTGTTTTCTTAATATTGCTTGAGAGCAGGAACGCTCCGACTGCTCCGATTAAAAGTCCGATTAATGTTGAGACAGCTATACTTTTCAAGGTATGGTTGATTTCTTCCTTAAGGCTTGTAACAGTCTTGCTGACCATTACAAAGCCGGTCTGGCTGCCTTGAAGGTTATAAACAGGTACAAAAGCCCGGATTTGTCGGCCTAATGTTCCTACAGCTTCTGAAATATAGCTTTCACCGCTTTCTAGTACTCTTTGTTGGTCTCCGCCTACAAATTCTTTGCCGATTCTGCTTTTATCAGGATGGGCATATCTTATGTTGTTCATGTCAACCACAACGATTATTTCAGCATTTTCGGTAGACTGGAGAACTTTATCAACATAAGCTTGTATCAGCGGTTGTTTCTCCATATTTCCAAGGTTCTCGACTACGATGGGAGCGTTGGCAATGATTGCGGCAACATCACTGATACCGGCCTCAAGCTCACTTCTTATTTCATTTGTACGCCAAAATGAGATGTATATCACAGTATTAAAAATGGAGATAAAAACCACAAATAACATAAGCAGCATGATTTTAGTTTGAAGCTTCAGATAAATTTTTTTATTAAAAAATCCTTTCATGTACTCACCATAATCCTTGTTTATATTGGTCAACTATTGATAATAAATACATACTTATTAATATTATATCATCATTATTATAGAGTATCTCTAGCATGCATTGCCATAGAAGGCAGGAATATTTAATACACTTTTCAGCAGGCATCCTCATAGTATGATATATAGCATTTTATTAATTGAAGGGAGGTCGCTCTATGGGTATTGAACTAAATGCGCTGCACTGGATATATTTAGTTTTCATCTTTATTATCATTGCGGTAATGGTCATGAAGCGGGATACAAGCTTAGTGTGCATATTGGGAATATTTCTGTTGGGTATTTTTGCGACAGCTTCACTGTATCAATCTGTAGCAGGAGTTTTCAACAGCTTCATTTATGCCATTAAGGAGCTGCTTGGAACCATTCTCATTATTTCAATTATAGCGGCAATGAGTAAGGTGCTGCTGGAAACGGAGATTAATGAAGTGATGGTCAGTCCCTTTACAAAATTGATAAAAACACCGGGATTGGCATACTGGGTTATAGGTATACTCATGATGGTGATATCGTGGTTTTTCTGGCCATCGCCGGCGGTGGCACTCCTAGGAGCTGTACTTTTACCTGTAGCACTGAATGTAAAGCTGCCTGCCATGGGTGTAGCTGTCGCCATGAACTTATTTGGACACGGTATTGCGCTGTCTGGGGATTTCATAATCCAAGGAGCACCTAAGCTGACAGCTGATGGTGCCGGAATTCCTGTTGGAGACGTGGTTTCAGCCAGCGTACCCTTGGTTTTCGTTATGGGTATTGTAACAACTGTGGCTGCTTTCTGGCTTCTCAGGAAGGATATGAAAAAAGGAGTCTTAAGTACAGATAACGCCTTGCTGCAAAATACTGCGCAGACAAAGGCTGAGAAAACTGAGAGCCCTCTGCTTTCAAAGGCTGCAAAAAGACTTCTGGCATTCATGATTCTTATTTTGTACTTGGCAGATATCATTGTGATGTACATGGCTAAGCTGCAGGGAGGAGATGCTACAGCTCTTATAGGCGGAACCTCGATTTTTATTCTTATAGTAGTATCAATGCTTTCTCATAAAGATAAGGGTATGGAGAAAATCATGGCTTACTTGATTGAAGGACTGCAGTTTGGCTTCAAAATATTTGGCCCGGTTATTCCCATAGCGGCTTTCTTCTATCTTGGAGACTCAGCTATGGGAGCCATCTTTGGAGACGTGCTTCCGAAGGGCTCCAACGGATTGGTTAATGACCTGGGCGTTGCTCTGGCAAATCTTGTACCGCTAAATGAGGCTGTAGGAGCATTAACACTTACTGCTGTGGGAGCTATAACCGGCCTGGACGGCTCAGGCTTCTCAGGTATAAGCCTGGCAGGCTCTATAGCTAAGCTTTTTGCCACAGCCATAGGTGCAGGCGCAGCTACACTTACAGCTCTTGGACAGATAGCCGCTATATGGGTAGGCGGCGGAACACTTATACCTTGGGCTGTCATACCTGCGGCAGCTATTTGCGGAGTTGACCCCTTTGAACTGGCAAGAAGGAATATCAAGCCTGTAGTAATCGGTCTGGCGGTAACAACCATCGTGGCAATTTTTCTCATATAAGACGCTTCTGACTAATCAAAAAAAGAAGGAACAAGCCTTGATGCAGAGACTTGTTTCTTCTTTTTTTGGGATAAATATTTTTTAATTGTAATCAACTATAATGATGAAGGGTGTTAAATGATATAATTAACTTTAGACATAAGCGGATTTAGTATTGAGAGAAATACAACGACTGGAGGAGAACATATGAGAGTAGAGGCGTTAAGAAATGACAGACTGGCTGACTTTGTGGACTATTGCAAAAGGCATAAGGCGGAGGTAGATGAATCCTACCTATATGATGAAGATTTCAGGAATTTCGAACCGGATGAAGAGAATCCTACCTACATAGCTGTGGATGAAAAAGGGAAAGTCGTAGCGGCAGCCTCTCTTATCATCAATGATTATATGAGAAGAGGCAAAAAAGGACGTTTTAGAATATTCCATACAGAGATTGATAATATTGATTGTATGCGGGAACTGCTAAAAGCTATACTTTCACATACAGAGGGTATGAATATGATATTCTTATTCATACCGATTGTAAACCAGAAGCTTATTGAGGTCATGGAAAAACTGGACTTTTGCATTGAAAGATACTCCTTCCTGCTTGTCAGAGAGGATATGGAGGTTTCTGATATTGACTTGCTTAAGGGTTATGAGATTAGACCATTCAGACCGGGAATTGATGAAGAGTCCTGGTGCCGGATCAGAAATACAAGCTTTGCAAAGCTTATTGGCAATGAAACTCCAATAACTCCGAAGATGGTGGAAGAGATGAGGTTAAGTGATGATTATATTGAAGGAGGCATGATGATTTTATATCATGGTGAAACGCCTGTAGGAGTGATTCGGGGCTCCAAGGATGAGTATGAGGATCAGCCTATTATGAATATCGGACCTGTTGCCGTAAATCCCGAGTATCAAGGCAGAGGTTTGGGCAGGAGCCTGCTTAGGGCTGCCTTAGCTTTTGCAAGAGAAAAGGGTTATAAGAGGACAGTGCTTGCGGTAAATGCCGAGAATGAGAGAGCAAAAACTCTGTATATTCAAGAAGGCTTCAGACAGGTTGAGGCGGTAGTAAGCTATAAATATGAGCTTAACGACAGCATGAAATATAAAGCCCTATTATAGGTCCGAATCTAAGAGAAGACGATAAGTGTCAGATAGATGCAGCTATCTGACACTTTTTTTTGAGGCATACTCAAACGAATAATTCTTAGGTAAAATTTTTAATGATAAATAGTTGACATAATATGCATCTATATGTATAATGAATATCGTTAATTAAATATCAAACAAAGGCGGAGGACATGGTAAATGAGGAATTTTAAGAGAACATTAGCACTTTGCTTAGCTTTAGTAATGGTTCTATTGACTGCAGCATGCCAGTCAAATACTACAAGCGGCAGTAACAGCGGAGTTTTTACAGGGGAGTCAAAGGGTAAAAACGGACCGATAAAAGTTGAGGTCAAAATTGAAAACGCTGAAATTAAAGACATAAAGATAGTAGAAAACCATGAGTCTGATTTCACAAAAAATATATTTGAGCAGCTGCCAAAAAGCATGATAGCTGCAAATACAGCTGATGTAGACGTTATATCAGGTGCAACCTTAACAAGCAATGCAATAATCGAGGCAGTTAAGGACGCAATAAAGAAATCAGGAATCACTTTAGCAGCAAAGAATGCTTCACAAGACGGCAATAAGGTTGAAGACACATCAACTGATATCGTTATTATCGGTTCAGGCGGTGCAGGACTTACAGCAGCAATTGAAGCGGCAACAGCAGGAGCAAAGGTAATAGTAGTTGAGAAGAACTCATTCATGGGCGGAAATACAAACTACGCAACAGGCGGAATGAATGCTGCCGGTACAAAGTATCAGGAAGCAAAGGGAGTTAAGGATAGCCCGGAGCTTTTCTACAAGGATACTATGAAGGGCGGACATGACTTAAACGATCCTGCGCTTTTAAAGGTATTGACAGAGAAATCAGCTGATGCAATCTATTGGCTGGAAAGCTTGGGAGCGAACTTATCAAATATATCGAGATCAGGCGGCGCAAGCGCTGACAGAATGCATACAGCACCGGAGGGAGCAGCTATAGGAAGCTATCTCATGGGTGTATTTGAAGAAAATGTAAAAAAATTAGGTATAGACGTGCGTTTAAACACAAAAGCAGTTGAGATTCTTTCTGAGGGCAACAAGGCAACAGGTATTGTAGTAGAAACCTCTGAGGGACAGAAATATACTGTAAATGCAAAAGCCGTAATAATTGCAAGCGGTGGCTTTGGAGCTAACCAAGACATGGTAGTAGAGTATAAGCCTGAACTAAAGGGCTTTGGTACAACAAATCAACCTGGTGCAACAGGCGATGCTTTTGGTATGATAGAAAAATTAAATGTAGCTTTAGTTGATATGGAGCAAATTCAGACACACCCGACTGTAGTTCCCGTGAAGAACGAAATGATTACAGAAGGTGTTAGAGGAGAAGGCGCTATACTAGTTAACCTGGACGGAAAGAGATTCATAAATGAACTTGAAACTCGTGATGTAGTATCCAAGGCAATTCTTAGCCAGAAAGACGGCAAAGCATTCCTGGTATTTGATACAGGTGTAGTTGAAAGACTGGCAGCTATCAATAAGTACAAGAAGCAAGGCTTATTGACAGAAGCAGCATCTATAAAGGAGTTAGCAGAGAAAATAGGAGTTAATGCTGCAGAGCTTGAGAAGACAATAAGCACATACAATGGATATACTAAGTCACAGGATGACAAAGAATTTGGCAGAAGAGTATTAGCAGATGAACTGGTAAAAGGACCTTTCTACGCTGTAGAAGTTGGGCCGGCAATTCACCATACAATGGGTGGAATAAAGATAAATACAAATGCACAAGTATTGAACAACTCAGGTAATATTATAGAAGGACTCTTTGCTGCAGGCGAAGTTACAGGCGGAGTACACGGCGGCAACAGAATCGGCGGCAACGCAGTAGCTGACATAACTATATTCGGCAGAATAGCGGGCCAAAATGCGGCAAGCTATGTAAAATAAATTCATATCCCCATTTAAAAGGTACCCCGTTGAGTAAAATCAAAGGGGTACCTTTTCTAATTGATAACCGATGCTTTATTATTACAAAATACATATAATAGAAAGGTACATTGAATATTTACCTGTGAATGCTATAAAATTAGTTAATAGACTTCTCACAGCAAATGCCGGCATTTATAGTAAAGTTGAATGTTATACGCTGTAAGTTTATTGGCTTATGGCGTTTTTTATAAGACTGCAATAATGACATTCTTTTATGAGGGGGAATTTTTATGAATATCCCGATAAGGGAGTATTTGCAATTGCTGAATAAATATCTAAGACCTTACAGAAGCAAGGTTATACTGCTTATGTTTCTCTTGGCGGCCAGTGTAGGTCTCCAGCTGATAAACCCTCAAATAGTCCGATACTTTATAGATACTGCAAAATCAGGAGCTGAGGGAAAATATCTGATTGGCGCAGCTTTGGCTTTTATAGGGATATCCCTTGCACAGCAGGTATCTGCAATTGCTTCAACTTACATCAGTCAAGATGTAGGATGGTCTTCGACAAATACTCTAAGGGAGGATCTGCTTGCCCACTGCATGGACCTGGATATGTCCTTCCATAAGTCTAAGCGGCCTGGAGAGCTGTTGGAAAGACTTGATGGAGACGTCTCGTCATTATTTAACTTTTTCTCTAAGCTGATGTTTAATCTGCTGAACAATCTGGCACTTCTTCTTGGCACCCTAATCATTCTCTTTCTTGAGGATTGGCGGGTTGGACTTGGGCTATCGTTTTTTGCATTTAGTGCCGTGCTTACTCTTTATGCCATACAGCCAATAGCAGTAAAACACTGGGCTAAAGAAAGGGAGACCAACGCAAAGTTTTTCGGTTTTATAGGTGAGCAAATTTCCTGCGCTGAGGACATTCGCTCCAGTGGAGCCTTTCATAACACCCTGTACAAATTCTATGAATTTTTAAAGAACTGGTACCCCATTAAAAGAAGAGCGATTATGATGGGTTATACCATGTGGATATCAGTCGTGATAACCTTTGCCCTGGGAAATATCGTAGCTTTTGGTTTAGGGGGCTACCTGTGGCTGAAGGGCACGATAACTATCGGAACGGTATACCTGATATTCTATTATACCGATCTGCTAAACAGACCAATAGAACAAATAAGGTTTCAGCTTCAGGATATGCAGCTGGCTGGAGCAAGCATAGCGAGGGTCAAGGAGCTTTTTGAGACAGAGTCAAAGCTAAAAGACGGCAGCAGCGCTATGGATTGCAGAGGACCTGCACTGCTGGAGGTCAGAGAGCTGTCCTTTGAATATGAGGAGGATGTGCCTGTACTTAAGAATGTGTCCTTCACGCTTGAACCTGGACAGATACTGGGATTGCTTGGCCGTACCGGCAGTGGAAAAACTACTCTTGCAAGGCTTGCAGTGAGGCTTTTTGACCCAACTGAGGGTGAAATATACATAAACAATAAGCTTTTGAGCTCTATACAATTGAGATATTTAAGGGAACATATCGCATATGTTACCCAAGATGTTCAACTTTTCAAAGCAACAATCAGGCAGAACCTGACTCTTTTTGATTCCAAGATACCGGACGAAAGAATACTTGAAGCAGTAAAGGAGATCGGGCTTGGAGAATGGATAGCAGCTCTTCCGGAGGGGCTTGATACCATGCTGGATTCGTCCGGCGGAGGACTTTCAGCAGGAGAGGCGCAGCTTCTCGCTTTTGTCAGGGTGTTTCTAAGGAATCCGTCCCTGATAATACTTGATGAGGCTTCCTCAAGGCTTGACCCTATGACAGAGCAGCTTGTGGAGCGAGCTGTTGATAAGCTTTTGGAGAATCGCACCTGCATAATTATCGCACACCGCATTTCAACGGTAAAGAGAGCTGATAAAATAGCTATATTGGAAGACGGGCAGATAGCAGAGCTTGGCGAACGTGCAGTTTTGGCTGCAGACAGGGGCTCCAGGTTCAGCCGGTTATTGGAAGCAGGCATTGAGGAGGTGTTGGTATGACGCAAAAGGTGGGAAAGAAAAAACCATTTTTATTGATGTGGAGAATCATAAAATACACCCCGTTTTTATACTTTTCTGATACTGCGGCATGGGTGGTTATTCATGCGTCTCCTTTAATACCTGGTCTTCTGGCAAAAGAATTCTTTGATATGCTGAGCAGTGCTTCAAATGTAAGCAATGACTTGCTGAAGCTTCTTGCGCTCATAGCAGTGACAGCGCTTGTACGCGCAGGATTCATTTACTCTGGTGCCAGACTTGATATATTATTTCGTTTTAAGGCAAGCTCACTTATCCAGAGAAATCTGCTTGAGACTCTTATGAACAGGCCGGGGGCACTGCCAACCAAGGCCTCTATTGGTGAAATTCTAAACAGCTTCAGAGATGATGCAAGGCAAATAGAAGATGCAGTGGACTGGATTATTGATGTAATCGGAACTCTGGTATTTGCCGTTATTGCTGTGGTCATTCTGATAAGTATCGATGCTAAGATTACCTTTTTTGTATTCACTCCGCTGGTTGCAGTAATAGTGATGGCTAACAAGGCAAGCCGCAGGATAGAGGAAAACAGGCGTAAAAGCAGGAAGGCATCTGCAGAGGTCAATGGCATGGCAGGAGAGATTTTCAACTCTGTGCAGGCGGTTAAGGTGCTGGGTGCAGAGGAGCATATAATAAGACATTTTCATACCCTGAATAATAAAAGGCATAAGCTTATGCTTAAAGATACCTTATTTACTCAACTGCTGGAATCTATTTATCAAAACACTGTAAGCTTGGGGACAGGGCTTATCCTGCTGCTTGCTTCACAGTCTATGAGGGCTGGCAGCTTTAGCGTCGGGGATTTTGCCGTGTTTGTTTATTATCTGGCCTTTGTTACAGATTTTACTCAGTTCTATGGAAGGTACATCGCCCATTATCAGCAGACCTGCGTATCCTTTCAACGTGTTGCAGACCTGATGGAGGAAATGTCAGTTGATAAGCTTGTAGAGCATAATCCGCTTTATATAAAGGAAAAACCACCCGTACAAAAAGTAAGGGAGAAATCTAAGGAGGATGAGCTTGAATCCCTGGAGGTCAAAAGTCTGACCTATCATTATCAAAGCTCAGGGGGAGGAATATCGGATATAAGCTTCAGAATAAAGAAGCATTCCTTTACTGTAGTATGCGGAAAAATCGGCTCAGGCAAAACAACTCTGCTTCGTACTATTTTAGGCTTGCTTCCGGCAGAGTCCGGTGAAGTGCTTTGGAATGGGCAGCATATAGAAGACCCTTCTGAGTTTTTCGTTTATCCGCGAAGTGCCTATACTGCTCAGGTACCGCATCTCCTGAGTGATACTGTCAGAGAAAACATACTGCTGGGCAGGCAAATGGATGAAACAAACATGGATAAGGCAGTCTACTCTGCAGTATTGGAAAATGACATTGACACCTTTGAAAACGGGCTTGAGACAGTAGTCGGACCCAGGGGGGTCAAGCTGTCTGGCGGGCAAGCGCAGAGAGTGGCAGCAGCCCGCATGTTCGCAAGAGATGCCGAGCTTTTGGTATTTGATGATATATCAAGTGCTCTTGATGTTGAAACTGAAGGGCTTCTATGGGAAAGGACCTTCGAGCACCGGAACAAGACCTGCCTTGTTGTATCAAACCGCAAGACAGCGCTTATGCATGCTGATAATATAATAGTATTGAATAACGGCCGTATTGAAGCGGAGGGAAGCCTGGAGGACTTGCAGCAGAGCTGTGAGACAATAAGGCAGATAATGGGTAAATAATATAAAAACATACAGCCTACTAGCTTATAACTAGTAGGCTGAGCTTTTTGACAAATTGAAATTATTTGCCAATAATATAAGATAGACTGTTGTTTCACCTTGAGTGTAAGGTCCTTCTGTATCAGGATGACATGCTTTGTTTGGTAAAGCTCAATTCACTAGAGACTAGAGACTAGTGACTCGAGACTGTTGGATGACTCATAGGCCATCACATATGATTTATAGCAGTGTTATACCTAGTTCGCTGTACTGCGCTATCATTTCCTCAGG
>JAQZBM010000194.1 GCA_029238945.1 Clostridia bacterium | reverse complement strand
TTCTGTCCAGAAGCTGTTCCGCTGCTGCAATGTTTCCGGTATTTATATAGCTCCTTACCTGTGAAAGAGCGTCATCTCCGCTGCTTTGAGTGCCGCCGTAGCCGCCCCTCGCCCCGCTCTCATACTGCTTCATGAGATAGTCGTAGGCTTCATTTATCTCCTTCAGCTTCTCCTCTGCCAGGTCTGAAAGAGGATGATTCTGATATTGGTCAGGGTGGTACTTGCGTACCAGCTCCTTATATGCTCTCTTTACTTCCTCAATACTGCTGCCTTCGCGTATTCCTAATACCTCATACGGATTTTTCATTAATCTCCACTCCCCTGCAATTGTGTCCTGTACACTGACTGCACAATATATTATTAGTTTTGCTTTCCATACCTAAATAAACGATGTTTTCTATAATGCTTTTATGATACATGTCTAAAAGCTCGATAGATCCGGCTGCTTGACTCAAGGTGTATATCAAATCCCGCTCAATGTCAGGTTTGATTCTATTCTTAAACTCCTCTACTCCTTCATCCCTGTAGTTGTATTGAAGCAAAAGTGGATTGTAGCTGCCGCTTTTTATGTCTTTCTCTATATCGTCATAGGCATCTATAGTATAAATCCACTTACCGATATTATAACCCAGCCACTCCATTGTACGCAAAGTATCTTTATCACAGTCCTGACATCCCACAAGCAGTATTTGCTTTATCATTTCTGCAAAAGGCTCTGCAGCAGCATCTATGGAGCTGCACTTGTCCTCCTCTAAACGGCTAAGCTTCGAAAGCGACTCCTTTATGGCGTTATCCGACATGGGATTTCTCTCCGATGCCTTCTTATAGCCTCCCTGCATCAAAAGCTTAGCTCCCAATGATGCTGCATTTTTCTCATCATTCCAGTTGTCTATCAATTTATAATACGTCAAAATGACATTAATGTCTGCTGCAAAGTCTACATACTTATTATTCTTTACAATCAACTTCTTTTTTATAGGATTTGCTATGCAAGCTTCCTTTTTCAAAATCGGCCTCTCTTTATTTACCGCTGCCAGCAGCAAGCCCAGAAAAACCGCCTCATAGTTCAGTGCAAATCTTGACGCAAGACCAAAGCTTCTGCCCATGGACTTGCATACACCGCAGTAGTATGCTCTGAATAGGTCGTATTCCTTCATTTTAAGCTCCGGCTTTTCCGGCATTATATACCCAAACATAATTTCTCCTTATATATAACAAAATTAATCACATAGTGTCTTCCCATGCCAAAGCCCTGGATACAGCCTTTTTCCAGCCTACGTACAGCTTCTCGCGTTCTTGCTGCTGCATGCTTGCTTCAAAGCTTCTTTTTATGCTCCATTTACGGGCAAGCTCCTCCTTGTCCTTCCAAAAGCCTACTGCCAAGCCTGCAAGAAAAGCCGCTCCCATAGCAGTAGTCTCTGTTATCTGAGGTCTCTTTACCGGAACACCCAATATGTCTGACTGAAACTGCATCAGAAAATTATTTGCTACAGCTCCACCGTCTACCTTAAGCTCTTTCAGGGAAATTCCCGAGTCCTGCTGCATAGCCTCCAGCACATCCCTTGTCTGATATGCTATGGACTCCAGCGCAGCTCTTATTATATGACATCTGTTCGCGCCTCGGGTCAGGCCTGTTATGGTTCCTCTGGCATACATATCCCAGTACGGTGCTCCCAAGCCTACAAATGCCGGCACCACATATACCCCGTTGCTGTCCTTCACCTTTGCGGCATAATATTCGCTGTCTGCAGCTTCGTCTATCAGTCTAAGCTCGTCACGCAGCCACTGGATGGTAGCTCCGCCCATAAATATGCTTCCTTCCAGTGCATACTCCAGCTTGTTGTCCACCTTCCAGGCTATTGTCGTAAGCAGTCCGCTCTTTGATACTATCATTTCAGAGCCGGTATTCATGAGCATGAAGCAGCCTGTTCCATAGGTATTTTTCGCCATACCGGGCTGATAGCATGCCTGCCCGAAAAGAGCAGCCTGCTGGTCTCCCGCCGCTCCCGCAATCGGAATTTGGGTTCCTCCAAATATATTGGCATCGGTATATCCATATACTGCACTTGATGGCACTACCTCCGGCAGCATGCTTCTTGGTATGTCAAGCTGCTTTAGCAGGTATTCATCCCAAGTCAAATCCTTTATATTGAACAGCATGGTTCTTGAAGCATTGGAGTAGTCTGTCACATGTACCTTCCCTCTTGTAAGGTTCCATATGAGCCAGGTATCAATATTTCCAAAGAGCAGTTCTCCAGCTTCCGCCTTAGCCCTTGCTCCTTCCACATTGTCCAGAATCCACTTAATTTTGGTAGCTGAGAAATAAGCATCTATCAACAGTCCGGTGTTAGCTTTCACATATTCCTCCAGCCCTCTTTCCTTCAGCTCCAGGCACATGTCCGCCGTTCTTTTGCACTGCCAGGCTATGGCGTTGCATACAGGCTTCCCTGTGCGCTTATCCCAAACCACGGTAGTCTCCCTTTGATTGGTTATACCTATGGCTGCTATATCCTCCGGTCTTATGCCTTTGGTCTCCATAACCTCTCTGGCAACGCCTATCTGGGTACCCCAAATCTCCATTGCATCATGCTCTACCCAGCCTGCTTTGGGATAAAACTGAGTTATCTCCTTTTGCGCTACATTCACTATTCCGCCATCATGGTCGAAAAGTATTGCCCTTGAGCTTGTAGTGCCTTGATCCAAGGCCAGAATGTATTTACCCTGCATAAACTACACCGCCTCCATTTGTTCCTCTTGATTATCACTAATAGCTTCCTTGTTGAACAGCATAAGTGCTGCTCCAATTGCACAGCCCACCAGCCAAATGCTGCAGGCCATGATGAAAAGCGTCCTTGTGGTCAGCCTGTCTCCCATAATCCCCGCAATGGCAACTGCAAAGGCCATAAAGCCTTGATTGACGATATTCATGGTGCTGCTGACTCTTCCAAGAACCTCCTGCTTAGCCGCATGCTGCATGATTGTCTGATTTGTAATTCCCATTCCTGAGATAAATACTCCTACTAAGGTTCCCCATATGATGAATATGTTAAAGTTCATTGTTGTAATCTGCATAAATATCGTAACACCCGTCATAAGAGTAAAAAAGCTGTAAAACTGCTTATAGGACTTGGATTTCTTTATTCCCAGCATCAGGATGAGAGTGGTGCCTATTACGCTTCCAAGACCCTGCATGGCAACAAGTCTGCTGAAATGCTCCTGGGTCCCGTGCAGTCCTTCTATAACGTAAGGCAGCCACAAGGGACTTATAAAACCCTGTCCAAACTGTGTAATCATGGTTGTAATCATAATTATAGTAAGAGTTTTTGAATTGAACATGAACTTCAGGCCATCCAATATATCTCTAATCAGAAGTCCCGGTGTAACTAGCTTCCTCATGCTTTCAGAATGCTCAGGTATCTCTATGAAATACACCGCAGCTGCTGAAACTATAAAGGAAACCATGTCAATCATCAGTACAAGCCTTGGGTCAAAATCCGTTATCAAGGCTCCGCCTACCAAAGGAGAAACAAACTGCAGAATGTAGGCTGACACTCCGAACACAGAGTTTGCTGACATCAAGTCCTCTTTTTTTATGATGGCAGGTATTGATGAATTAAATGCCGGATTGAAGAATATCCCTATCAAGGATTTCAGAAAAACCACCACGTAAATTGATGACAGCAAATACTTATCCGGTGTAAGTATAAGCGCTAATGTAAGCATTGCCCTAAGCAAATCCGACCATATCATGATATTCTTTCTGTTCCAACGGTCAACCAGTGCTCCTGCAAAAGGTCCTATCAGCAATACAGGTATTACTCTTACCAAAACTGATAAGCTGAGAGCAGTTTTGCTTCCTGTAAGATTATATACAATCGCCGGTATGGCAATAAAGGTAATCATATCACCAAAGGTGCTGATTCCATGTCCTGCCCACAGCTTCAGGAAATTTCCGTTTGCGAATATTTTTAATCTGTCGTTCATGTTGCCCCCCCAAGTTATTTATATTTAAGTTGACTGAAAACCTTTGAGAAGGTTTTCTCTCCATAGGTATCAAACAAGACAGTAATGTTGTCGCTGTCCTCCTTGAGCACCTTGCCCTCTCCATATTTATCGTGAAAAACAATTACTGAAGCTTCTTCACTATCTTCTATATTATTCTGCGGTTCTTCCATCAATTCCTGTTTTCTGCTGTCTATGTTGTGCTTTATTTCCTTCCTTAAGGCATTAAGTCCTGAGGCACGGCTTCCATAGTCATCACTCTGTATAAGTTCCTGCGGAATAAGTCTCAGGAAGGGGCTGGGCACTCCATAGACCCCAAAGTCCTCCGGAGAGGTATGATAGGATATCTCCAGATAATCCTTCGCTCTGGTAACTCCTACAAAAAATAGTCGCTGTTCTTCCTTTTGCTCCTCTTCATTCCTTGCCAAAGGTATATTTCCCAGATTTGCCCCTGAAATGAACACATAGGAAAACTCCAAGCCCTTGGATGCATGCAGTGTCATAAGCTTTACCGAATTCTCTTCATCATGTACCTTCTCATTTAAAATCTGACTGCCGTATAGTGAGGAGGTTCCCAGGAAGTCTCTTAAGCCTTTATAAACCTTTGTGTCTCTGTATTCAATATACTTCAAGATTTCCTTCAGATAGGAGCGCACAAGCTCAGTATCCTCACTATAGGTAATTGAGGTTGGCATTAGGTATAGATTCAAGTCAAAGTATTCAAAAAGCTCCTCCGGCGAGACGGCTTCCTTGGCTCTGCACCACTCCTCGAAGCTGTTTATTACCGATATCAGCTTTTCCGCCTCTCGGCTCAGCTCTCCCTTTCCCTCGAAAAACCTGCTTATCTGTTTATCCGTCATACCCATGCCGTATCTGTTGTCCCTAAGCACATACCTTATACTATCACTGTCGTTATTGTTGACCGCCGCCTTCAGAAGACGAACCAGCCAATAAAGCACCGGAATATCCCTTAGAGTCTTCCTTACTGACACCTCATGAGGTACACCCTGCTTCGCAAAAACATCCCTGAAGACCTCCGCGTGCTTTTGCTTGCGGTAGAAAACCGCTATATCACTGTATTTAACGCCGGCTGCAGCCAGCTTTTCTATAGTCTCGCAGAGATATATAGCCTCATTGAAGGTATTGTAATGCTTCTTTACAACTATAGGCTTGCCTTCCTCCCGAATGCCCTGAAGTCCCTGCCCATTCTCCAGCAAAGCCTTTGCTGCGTTCAATATGGTGGAAGTGGACCTATAGTTTATGGGCAGGCTGAGCTCTCTTGCATTATATCTTGTCTTAAAAAACTCAAAGGACTTCTCGCTGCTTCCTCTCCAGGTATATATAATCTGGTTGGGGTCGCCTACCGCAAAAAGCTTTGCCTTATCCTTACCCAGTACATCAATGAAATCAAGCTGTATGCTGTCACAGTCCTGATACTCATCTATTATTATCCA
>JAQZBM010000193.1 GCA_029238945.1 Clostridia bacterium | reverse complement strand
AGTGCTGAATCAATTCGTTAAGGATCACCCAAAGACAACTATAGCAGTTAAAGCAGGCGTTGTAGAAGGCAAGCTTATGAATGCTAACGAGATAAAAGCTTTAGGAGATCTACCATCAAGAGAAGTATTGCTTGCAATGTTGCTTGGTGGATTACAAGGTACTATCAGAAACCTTGCTTACTCATTGGATCAAATTAGAACAAAGAAAGAAGCGGAAGCTTAATTAATAGGAGGTAAATAAAAATGGCAAGTGAAAAAACTTTAAAGTTTATTGAAGAAATAAAAGGTATGACTGTGCTTGAATTAGCAGAGTTAGTAAAGGCTATCGAAGAAGAATTCGGTGTAACAGCAGCTGCTCCAGTAGCAGTAGCAGGCGGCGCAGCAGCAGCTGCAGCTCCAGCTGAAGAAAAGACTGAGTTCGACGTAATTCTTACAGCAGCAGGTACTGACAAGATAAAGGTTATCAAGGTTGTAAGAGAAATCACTGGTCTTGGCTTAAAGGAAGCAAAGGATTTAGTAGACAATGCTCCAAAGCCAGTTAAGGAAGCTGCTGCTAAGGCTGAAGCTGAAGAAATCAAAGCTAAGCTTACAGAAGTTGGCGCATCAGTAGAAATAAAGTAATTAACCTTACTTTAGAAGAGTCGTTATATAACGACTCTTCTTTTTTTTAATCATTTACAAAAATAAACAGTAGAAAATATTTACAATACATATTCCATTAGATTACAAATAATGATATAATATCCATAAAAGTTATATAAAGTTACATAATGTGACTGCAAGACATAGGAGAAAAATAAATGATAATCGAAGCGGCACTGATTACTATACAAATTTCTCTTGCTGTAATTTCTGATTTGTACACTTATAAGGTTAAGAACCGGATTACATTTTCCTTCGCTATAATAGCAATAGTCTATAATCTTAGTTTCCATGGTCTTAATGGTCTATACTTTGCAGTGCTGGGACTTATAGTACCTTTCATAATTCTCTTTCCACTATATTATTTAAGAATGCTGGGAGCCGGTGACATTAAACTGTTTTGCTCTCTCGGAGCTCTAATAGGCTTGAAGCTGATTATTTATAGTATTTTATACAGCTTCATTTGCGGAGCTTTCATAGCTATTGCCATAATGCTTCTAAGGAAGAATTCTTTACAAAGATTAAAATACTTCACAGTATACATAAAAAACTGCGTTCTCTGTATGGAGCTTATACCCTATGAAACTGAAATAAGTAAATCAAATGGGAGCAAAATGCATTTTACTGTACCTATTGCCATGGGTACAATGCTGACTTTCCTGTTATTTTGATGAGATGACTAAGGACGGGATATGAACGCAATTTTAGGAGGTTTACCATGAATAATATTAGTATTGCAATCGTTGATGAGAATAAGTTTTATACAAAAGCCCTTTCTGAATACTTACAGAATGAGTATGGACAAGTCTTTGATGTTTGCTGCTTTACGGGTGTAGAATCTTTAAAGCAGTACTTAAGCAGCGGCTGCAATACTGATATTATGCTGATAGATTGGAGGCTGTATGACGAGGCTTTGCGCTCGTACAAAATCAACAGCATCTTAATTCTATCCGAGAACAGCTTAGAAAATGATGTAAGCGGAATAAAGGCTTTATATAAATATCAGCAGGCTGACCTATTAGCTAAGCAAATACTGCAGAGTCTGGACTCTGTAAAAGGAAAGACATTCAAACTAAACAATCAGCAGAAAACTGCAAAACTAGTAGCCGTATATTCTGCTGCGGGCGGCGCAGGAAAATCTACGGTAGTATATAATCTGGGCAGACAATACGCTGTTTTGGGTAAGAAGGTACTGCTTCTATCCATGGAAGCTTATAGCGCCTTGCCTATGTTTGATGGTGAACCAAAAAACTATGGACTATCGTACCTGCTATATTTGGTGAAAACTAAGTCGGACAATCTTCAGATAAAGCTGGATACTTTAATAGAAAAGGACGCGGATACAGAAATGTATTTCTTACCGAGAGGCTGTAATTCTATGGAGTACAAAGATATAGATGCTTCTGACATGACATCGCTTATGGAGATTTTAAGAAGCCAAAGCGGCTACGATGCTGTATTGTTTGATATGGACAGCTCTATAAATGAAATTGTTTTGAGCATATTTAAGCATTCGGATTTGATAATTAATGTAATTGCAGAGGACAGCACCTCAAAGGCTAAAAATGACAGCTTTGTCAGACAGCTTGAGGTTATCGGCAATTCCTTGAACATAAATTTAGCTGACAAAATGCTCAATGTAAATAATAAAATCAGAAGCCAGTCTGAGGATAATATAGCAGACAGCAACCGGGATGAAATTACAGCAAATATACCCTATATAAATGATTACAGCAAATTGAATAATGCATACTTTCCAGAACTGGCAAGCTTTAAGAAGCTTTATGAAATGATTGATAACTTAAATGAACACAAGAGGTTATAGCCATGAGCAATTCAAAACTCACTTCGATAATAGAGAATATTAGAAGCTTAGTCAGAGAAAATCTTGACTTCAACAGAGACTTAAATGATGAGGACATATTGAGTCTAATTACAGATTTGGTCTTTGAACAGGCCGGCAAAAGCTATATAAGTGCAAATGATAAAAAGGAGATTATAAACAGCGTATTCAACTCCATCAGAAGACTGGACGTCCTCCAGCCATTGCTGGACAACCCCCAGATAACTGAAATTATGGTAAACGGAGCTAAAGAGATATTTATAGAGAAGAACGGCGGTACTTATAGAGTTGATGCCAGCTTCGAGAGTACAGAAAGACTGGAGGATGTAATTCAGTCTATAGTAGGAAAGGTTAACAGGACTGTAAATGAGGCTTCTCCTATAGTGGACGCGAGACTTGCAGATGGCTCCAGAGTAAGTGTTGTGCTGCCGCCTATTGCGTTAAATGGTCCGATTTTGACCATAAGAAAATTCAGCGACAAGGGAATAAGCATTGACAGGCTTGTGGAATGGGAAAGCATTAGCAGAGAGGCTGTAGAGCTTATAGAGGTGCTGGTAAAGGCAAAGTACAACATCTTCATATGCGGAGGTACGGGAAGCGGTAAAACTACACTGCTCAACGTATTGGCACAGTTTATACCAAGAGATGAAAGAGTTATAACTATTGAGGATTCGGCAGAGCTTCAGATAAATAATATAGATAATATAGTAAAGCTTGAGACCAGGAATGAAAACACAGAAGGCAAAGGCGAAATAACCATACGTGAGCTTATAAAGGCTTCCCTTAGAATGAGACCGGACAGAATAATCGTGGGAGAAGTAAGAGGCGCTGAAGCCTTGGACATGCTTCAAGCCATGAATACCGGCCATGATGGTTCGATTTCTACCGGACATGCCAACTCCTGCAAGGATATGTTAAGCCGCCTCGAGACAATGGTACTGAGCGGTGCCGCGCTTCCATTGGAAGCCATCAGACAGCAAATAGCTTCAGCCTTGGATATCATGATACACTTGTCCAGGATGAGGGATAAAAGCAGGCGGGTATTGGAAATTTCAGAGGTTCTGGGCTGCAAAGACGGACAGATAATGCTCAATCCCCTATTCATATTTCAGGAAACAGCAGAAAGCACCGGTGAAAGAATATCCGGAAGCTTATGCAGGACAGAAAATAAATTGATAAATACTCAGAAGCTGGCAATGTCAGGCTTTAACATATAAATTGAGAAAAGTAATTTCGTGCTATTTGAATCACGTAAGCCATTTAGCACGAAATATAAAAATTTTTAAGGTGGTAGAACAAATGGATAGGCTAAACGTGCTGCTGATTGTAGTTGCGGCGGCTTCAGTAATTGGAATCGCGGCAATATACTATCGGGACAAGCTTATGGCGTTAATTACAACAAAAGAGACTTTTGCAGATGCAGACTACAACACATATCAAATGAAACCCATGGAACGTTTAATAAATATTTTTATAGCTTCGGCTGCTTTAATGGCGGTAGGCTATGTTTTCTACAGAAATCTTGCGATGGCAGCACTTTTGACTCCCATATCTTTATACTATCCCAAAATTAGAAGGGCTCAGATTATTCATAAAAGAAAAAATGAATTAAAGCTGCAGTTTAAGGATGCACTGCAATCTCTATCCTCATCTTTGTATGCAGGAAGATCCTTTGAATCAGCATTAAAGGGAGCCGTCGATGACCTCTTGATACAGTATGAGCCGGATTCTTATATAGTCCAGGAGCTTACCATAATAATAAGGAAGCTTGAAGCAAATGGAACTGTTGAAAACGCTTTCCTTGAGTTTGCTGTAAGGGCGCATATCGAAGAAATTCAGACCTTTGCAGAGGTTTTAGACATATGCAAGCGTACAGGCGGCAACCTTATAATGGCTATAAAAAGCAGTGCAGATATTATATCGGACAAAATTGAGGTGTACAGTGAGATTCAAAGTATTCTGGCATCAAAGAAGTTGGAGCAAAGGATATTATCTGTTATGCCAATAGCAATGGTCTTGATGCTTTCAGTGTCCGCCATGGATTTTATGATGCCTGTATTTACTCAGGCAGTGGGGCGGATTGTTATGACAATTAGTATGGCTATGTTCGCAGCAGCATATCTGATATCTGAGAAGATAACAAATATAGAGGTGTAAGATGAAGGTACTTTTAATTTTTGAGGTGATTCTGATACTTGTACTTTATATAGCATCTAAGGGTAAATATCAGGAGCTTTTGAAGGAGCCTGAAAGTAAGGAGTACAGCATGATGAGCTTCGCACCTATGTCGATGCTGCTTCTTGACAGAATCAATTACAGATACAACAGCAAATATGACAAGAAAATACAGAAGCTGTTGGTTAGCATATACGGTGAGAGAAACTCCGGTACACACATGAAGCTTTTCTACAGCAGTAAGCTGACTTCTATGATTTTTACCTTAGTAATCCTTACGCTATTCGGAGCAGCAGCTGAGGAGCCTGACTATACCTTTCTGGCCTTTACCCTTTCGATGCCGCTTCTGATCTTTTATCTATATGACAAAGAATTGGAGAAGAAGCAGCGGAAGAAGTATGACATTATAAGAGCTGACTTCCCTGACATGGTGAGTAAAATGGTTTTACTTGTAAATGCAGGAATGACCTTGAGCAGAGCTTGGGAGAAAATCTGCATAGATACCAAGAAGGATACTCCCTTATATAAGGAGCTTAGAATCACATATCAGCAAATTCAGGCAGGAAAGCCTGAGGCTGAAGCTTATGAGGACTTTGCGAGGAGATGCAGAGTGAAAGAAATAACTAAATTTATCACATTGATAATTCAGAATTTGAAGAAGGGAAGCGGAGACTTGGTACCGCTGCTTAAGCTGCAGGCTGACGAGTGCTGGGAGCTTAGAAAGGGACGGGCAAAGCAGTTGGGAGATGAGGCATCTGAGAAGTTGATACTTCCCTTGATGATTATGTTTATAGGTATATTGATTATA
>JAQZBM010000192.1 GCA_029238945.1 Clostridia bacterium | reverse complement strand
GATTACAGACTCCCCTCAATAAGAGACTTTACAAAGGAGCTTAATGTAAACAGCGTTACTATAGTAAATGCATATAAGCTTTTAGAGGGCGATAAACTCATATATAAGAAGCAGGGCAGCGGTTCTTTTGTAATGCCTCTAAAGGAAAGACTGAATATCATTTCTGATAATATTGATTTGGATGATAAAATTGAATACGGCTACTGCGAAGAAGAAGGCTATATAAATTTCGCCACTGCATCTCCTGATCCGAAGCTTTTTCCAATGACTGATTTCAAGAATGCCATAAACGACGTAATTGAGAGAGATGGAGGAAACGCGTTTATGTATCATGACAGCAAGGGATATCTGCCTCTTAGGAACTCAATATCCCAATACTTGTCTGAGCATGGCATTGCCTCTGAAGCAGAAGATGTTTATATAATTTCAGGAGCGCAGCAGGGTATCGATATAATATCCAAAGCGCTGCTTTCAAATGGGGACTATGTTTTTGTTGAGAGTCCTACTTATATGGGAGCTGCATCAGTATTTAAATCAAGAGGTGCAAGAATTGTGGAGATACCGGTTTTACCTGACGGACCGGATATGAATGAACTGGAAAAAATGCTAAGAATGATAAAACCCAAATTCATGTACACAATGCCTAACTTTCAAAATCCTACCGGCTACAGCTATTCTGAACGCAAAAAGAGGCACCTGATGCTGCTTTGCAAAAAATACAATCTGTTGATTGTTGAGGATGACTATTCGGGGGACTTGAGTTATACTGACAAACCGGCAGTACCTCTAAAGACCTATGATAAAAATGACAAGGTTATATATATTAAGAGCTTCTCAAAAATATTTATGCCGGGACTTAGAGTGGCATTTTTAATAATTCCTGAGAATATAAAGGAGAATATAGCCTCTGCAAAACACATGACGGATATATCTACCTCAGGCTTTATGCAGCGGGTGTTGGACTTATATCTGAAAAGAAATATACTGAATGAGCATATACAGTATATGCGGAAGGAGTTCAGTATCAGATATCTGGAAGCTGTAAGAGCGGTAAAAAAGCATCTTAGGGGAGCATCCTTCAATTCACCAAACGGAGGCCTCAACCTATGGATTAAGCTGCCTGAGAATGTCAAGGCCGGTGATTTGTATGAGCTTTGCAAGCAAAAAGGCGTCTTAATTACACCGGGAACAAGCTTTTTGAAAGGCGAGGAGGGGGAAGAGCATATAAGAATAAGCTTTGCAGGCGTGGATGTTTCTGATATAAATAAGGGAATTGCTATAATAGGAAATGCAATGGAAGAAATAAAAACAAGGAGCAGATTAGGGGATGTATAATCTACTCCTTGCTTTTTCTATTTAGACTATTTCTTTAAGATTTTTTACTACAGAAACATCTATGTCACCGGAAGCTGCCATATTATCAATTATTTTTATGGCACTATCCTTAGACATTGGTTGGCGATAGGGGCGGTTTTCAGTTAAGGCTTGATAAATATCACATACCGCCATAATCCTAGACTCAAGTGAAAGCTTTTCTCCGTCCAGTCTGTCAGGATAACCGGTACCCCTAAGGGTTTCGTGATGATTTGCTGCCCAATCACAAATTTCATCAAAGTTATCTATTTTACTTAAAATTAATCGAGTGTAATAGGTATGGGACTTAATAACCGTAAACTCCTCCGGTGAAAGCCTTCCGGGTTTATCCAATATTGAATTTGGCACTGAGAGCTTTCCTATATCATGGAGTAGTCCTGCGATTTTCAGCTTAGCTGTCTTTTGGTTATCAAAGCCGTACAGCTTGGCAAACTTCTGTGTATAATCTGCTAAACCGGCAGAATGAAGCTGAGTAAAGCGGCTTTTCTTATCTATAATCGCAGCAAATACCTCAGAAATATCTGTCAGCTGGAGAATGGACATGGAGGAACCAAGCTTAGGCTTCAGCCTGTCCAGTATATCCGGATTAGTACCGATATTTAAAAGGTCCAGCCAGAACCTTTCCGCCTCTGCAATTTCACATAGTGCATCAACTAAATAAGGGTCAAACATTTTTTTCTTCTGAGTTCTCATCCATCTCAAAATAATCTCTCGCTGATTATGGCTTGCTCTATCGTTGTTGAATACCAGCTCAAACATATCAGCTAAATGTATAATTTGCGCCTCTAAAGGAATCTGACCATGAGACAGACCTTTCGGACCGCTTCCGTTATAGTTTTCATGATGCAGGCGTACAAATTCTGATATGCTGCTGTCTATAGGCAGCTTTTTCAAGATGTCAGCACCGAAATCACAATGTTCAAGCATATATTGGATATTTGTGTGTGATACTGAAAAAGCATCCACTGCACCTATATCATGAAGAAAGGAAGCTATGTATATATTATTCAGTCTCTCATCCGCTAAGCTTAATTTGTTGGCAAGATAGAGAGAAACAAGTGTTGCTTTCTTCGAATGCAATACAAAATTATGGCTGCTGTAATCTAAACTGATGCCAGAATCTAAATCCGTTGACTTAACATTATAATCATGAAAAACACTCCCCTCAGCAAGGTCTAGAGCTAAGGAGACTGAAGCTATAAACTTATTAAAATCGACTTTAACGTTTTCTTTGTCCAATATATACAACCCCTGCCGTGAAATAGTTAAAATAACAAATTTCGACAATATTCATCTTTTTCTATTATATAATTTGATAACAAAAAAGTAAATGAGTTGAACTACTTTTTATTGGACTGTATAATTTTATTGAGACATAATTTTGGAGGTAATTATATGCAAAACCTATTGGATGATGCTATTAAGTACGGTAAAAAATTCGCAGTACAAGGGAAGCCGGCAACCTACATACCGGAGCTAAGCAAGGCTGATCCCGGCATGCTTGGAGTGGCTGTAGTCAATGTCAGCGGGCAATCATGGAAAAGCGGTGATTATGACAGTCCATTCACCATACAAAGCATATCTAAGGTTGCCGCCTTGATGCTGGCTGTCATGGACCGGGGTGAGGATTATGTATTCAGCAAGGTAGGCATGGAGCCTACGGGAGACCCTTTTAACTCCATAATTAAGCTGGAAACCATAAGAACATCGAAGCCTCTTAATCCCATGATAAATGCAGGGGCTATAGCAGTGGATTCACTAATAGCCGGGAAAAACACAGAGGATAAAATAAATCGATTGATTAGCTTTATAAGGCAGCTTTGCCATAATGATAAAATCTGTTATGACGAAGATGTATATAAGTCTGAAAGCTCAACAGGATTTAGAAACAGAGCCTTGGCAAATTTCATGAAGGATGCCGGTATAATCGAAGGTGAAGTAGAGGAGGTTCTTGACCTGTATTTCAAGCAGTGCTCCATAAAGGTCAATGCAGTTGACATTGCACTGATGGGGGCAACATTGGCAGAGGATGGCATAAGCCCTATTACAGGTAAGCGGCTTATACCCAGAAGTATTGCAAGGCTTGTAAAGACCTTTATGGTTACCTGCGGTATGTATGATGCCTCTGGAGAGTTTGCGGTAAGAGTAGGCTTGCCTGCCAAAAGCGGAGTAGGGGGAGGTATAATGGCAACCGTACCCGGAAAGATGGGGATAGGAGTTTTTGGCCCCGGCTTGGATGAAAAGGGGAACAGTGCAGGCGGCATAAAGGTGTTGGAATATATATCAAACAAGTTGGATTTAAGCATATTTTAGGGTTTGACTAATAAACTATGAAAGGGGTGGCAAACATGCGAAAGCTTATAGCGATATTTATAATATGTTCAACTATATTGTATGGAATCATGCTTTGTTATGCAGATGAGCAAGGCAGCGGCCTAAAGGACCTTCCCCTGGCCTCAAGATACGAAACCAAGCAGGCACTGGAGGAATTGAATGACTTCACTGCTGAAGCGGAAAGCATTCTTGCTGAGCAGAAAGTCAATTTGGATACCTTAGGCAGCCTTTACTATCTTGGCTACGATTACAAGAGCAGCTTTGACGGCAGCAGCTTGGAAGACTCTATGAACTGGAACGGATATTTTGAAGCGGATTCTCCAATTTATAAAAGTGAAATATACAAGGGCTACTATAAGCTCAGAACAGAAAAGCCTTTATTGAGATATAGAAACTCTCTCAGCTTTGACTATGAAGCTTTTATAAAGCCTGCCAGACAGGAGTTTGACAGCTATATCAGATCAGCTGTGAAAAGTGAGGCTGACAGGACAAAGCTTGTGGTATTGCTGCAGGAAAAGCTGACTGATAAGCTTCCTGAGCTGGAGACTGCTGAACGTAAAGCTGCACTGGACGAGATATACTCTTTAAGATTGCCTGAAAATGCAGCCCTGTGCAATGACTATATCTACCAGGTTTTTGAGAGCAGGGTAAGGACTGAGGTCTTAATGCAGATGCTTGAAATAAATAAGGCAAGCTTAGGTGAATTTGCTTCTGACATAGCTATAAATATATCAGCGCAAACAAAGGGCAGCCTTCTCATAAAATACAAGAACACTGATGGTACAGAGGCGGTAGTGCAGATTCTCAATACTGCTAAGGATGATAGCAGCTACTGCGGTTTTACCGTATTGTATGAGCTTTTCGGTAAAAAGGACAGCAGCTTGGTTTTTGTTGACGGTTCAGGGCAGGAACATATTATCGAAATGTCTAGGGCTTTGAAGGCAATAAGCCTGGATGACAGGAGATATCTTCAACTGGAGCTGGACGGCTTGTTGGAGTTGAAGGAAGATGCTGTTAAAAACCCTGATAACACTGAACAGACAGGGGATAAGGACTTAAAACAGGATGAGGAGCAGCTTAAGGAATTTGAGACTTTGCACAGCAGAAAAGCAGCAGAGGCTCAGGTTATCATAAAGGAACTGAACCGATACAGTATTTATCTTGAGCTTAAAAGTAAGAATATACAAAACAGCTTTACCAGAAGCTTTGAGGCACAAAATAAACTGTGGAAGGCAGCTGTTGAAGCCAGGCTGAAAAGCTTTGGGCCAGGAGGTATGGCGGATTTTGCTTCCTACATAAAGCAATTTGTATTGCTGAGCAGAAGTGAATTGGGACAGACAGAAAGAGGAAGGATAATTACAGCACGATTCAGGAACTCGGTTGTACAATTTAGACAGCCTGATGAAAGCAGCTTGTGGATAACAGACATGCTTTACAGTTTAAAATATATGAAGCCATAGACGAGGATTAAGTGCTGCAAGGGTGAGAGTGCTCTTTTTATAGGAAAATTTCGAGCGTTTGTCATATATTTCTTCCATCGATAATAATGTTATATAAGAGATTAAGATGGGAGGGATAATTATTAGGCCGAAAATTATAGTAATAACTAAGAGACAACTTATGATTTATGCAGCACTACTTCTAATTCTTATTATAGCAGCACTCCTAATGTTTACTATGAGAAATAGCGGGGTGGGTCTTCCTTCCTCAGGATATACATACCTGAAGTACAAGGATGGCACCTATATAGGAAATGAAAAAACTG
>JAQZBM010000191.1 GCA_029238945.1 Clostridia bacterium | reverse complement strand
GATATTTTTAGGTGCTATTATACCTGTAGCTTTAACGATGGGACCTTTAGCTGATTTCTTTATTAATAAATCTGAAATTTGGAGCGAAGCTATTGACAGTATAAACATATTGGTATGGATACCGACTTTGATGACTCTGTTTATTCTGTTATTAGACTTTAAAGGTATTAAAGCAAAATTACAAACTAAAGATAATTTCGTAAAAGAATTATTACCTCATTTCACAAGTATAGGCGGTCTATTGTTATTTGTTTTTGCAGCAGCAAATATTATTTCTAAATTAGGGCTTGCAAATGACATTGTTGCTTTGCTTGACGGTCTTCAATTATCTAAACTATTAACAGTAGTAATTATCTGTGCATTAGTTGCTATTGTTGCTGGTCCTTTATCTTCTACAGCAACATTAACTTCGGTAGGCATAGTATCTCATGCTATTTTGGTATATGCGGGTGTAGATCCTTTAGCAGCAGCCGTAGCTTTGCTAATAGTTGCTTCAACAGAAGGGGCATCACCACCGGCTTCAGGTGCATTGTTTATTGGAGCTGGTTTAACCGGAGCAGAACCGCAAAAATTGTTTATGCCTTTAATAGTTTGGTTCGTTGTTCCGATTACCTTAATAGCGGTTTTCGTTGCTATGGGATTCATACCAATACCTCATTAATAATAACATAGGTTGAATTTATCTATATATTGTCTATAGTATTTATTAAAATTCAATTTATAAATGAGAGGAGTATATATGAAAAAGGTATATGAGAATATAATATTTATTGGGTTTATTTCCTTCTTTATAGGAAGCTTACTGCTTGTTTTTGGTCAGTTCATAGGATTTACTATTAATAATCCTAATTTTATATTATCTGCTGAAAAAATCACTAAGTTTATTTTCCCTGCTGCAGCTATAAGCGGATTGCTGTGCTTTCTACACCCTTATATATTTAGAAAAGCAGGTAAAGTATAAGCAAGAGTACCTGTTAGCAAAAACCGTTAGCTTAATATTAAGCTAACGGTTTTTTTATATATCTTACTCATATTTTGAAGTTTGTCATTGAAGTATCCTCAAATACTATTTTAAATCAGATATAAAAAAGGAAAAGCTTCGCAGGGCATAAAAAAACACCACAATGCCTTGTGATGTTTAAATCCTAATTTGGTGCGGAGTAAGGGACTTGAACCCCCACGTCGTTGACACTAGATCCTAAGTCTAGCGCGTCTGCCAATTCCGCCAACTCCGCATTTTATGGTGTGCCCGGAGGGAGTCGAACCCACGACCTTCTGATTCGTAGTCAGACACTCTATCCAGCTGAGCTACGAGCACATTACATATAGCACAAAGCTACATTTAACATTATAATAAACATCAAAAAAATAGTCAATGTATAATTCTGTTTATTATGTTAATTTCACAAAAGCGGATATGTTTAAATATCCGCTTTTGTATTCCGCTATTTATAAATCGCATAAAGTACTGACTATTTAAGATTTAGAAGCATTAGTGCGATTTATATGGTTTTAATTTTTCAATTCTTTTTTTATTCGCCGATTTCTTTTTCAGCCTTCTTAACCTTTGAAAGCAGCCACATACCTCCAAGAATCAGTACAAAGGGAATTATACCTCTTTTGAGAGCCCAGTACAGCTGATAGTAATCTATGCCTATGCTTCGGAGTACTGTTTCAAAAACTTCTCCCAATGCATTCAGCATTCCTATTGCGCCAAATACTAACAGTGCAAAGCCAAGAAGCTTTTTGTTTTTAATGATAAATTCATAATTGTATGCCTCATTGTCTTCTACCCGCTCGCCTGCCAGCATCTTTCGTCTTGCGTTGTAGGCATCAAAGAAGCTGAAAAACCAAGCCGGTATTACGGCAATCAATATGAAGGATTCTAGGCTTGCATAGGATATCAGTACGATTGAGCCGAAAAAGGTCAGCATAAGCTGCATTCCTCTTTTGAAAAGCCCCATGCTCATATGTGCAGCACCCGGTATGCATGCAAACATGAAAAACACCAGCTTGTTCCATAAACTGATTCTTTGCACCCTGTCCCTTTCAGCATATAAGGAGTGGTCGATACAGTTGATGCAAACCTTACTGCCTCTTACATCAGTAGCACATGCTTCGCAAATTGGCATTTTGCATTTATCACAAATATATTTCGCTTCTTCTTCTCTGTGATTTTTACATTTCACTTTACATTCCTCCCTCTATTTTCTGTTGAATCTTAAACATCATTCCATCTAAATTGACAATAGTATCTGACATATTGGACAGTCCCTTATTTATCAATGTTATAGGCTGATTCCATCTGCTCTCTGTGTTCTCCAGTCTTTGAGATATTTGACCTGCATATAAGGCAATTCCATCGCCCAAGTCGGTGAAGCTTAACGCCAGCGCAATTATACCGCAAGCTACCATGCTTGCGCCCAGCTTCGCCAGCACCTTGATATCATAGGCAGGAAGCCTTTTCTTGCCAGATTGTATGGCAGACATTATGCTCTGCTTCATATCACCAAGCTGGAAGCCTTCCGGTTTCAGAGCCCCCATAAGCTGCCTAAGCTTCCTTATTTCAGTCAGCTCACTCCTGCAAGCCTCGCAGCTTTCCAAGTGCTTCGATACTTGAATTTTTTCAGTTTCATCCAATTCGTCCTTTTCATAGCTGTGCAGCATATCCTTATATAGTTTGCAGTTCATATGAATCACCTCCGGAAAGTTCTTGCTTTAGCTGCGCCTTCAATATGCCTTTGGCTCTGTACAGCCTCGTCTCCACTGTTTTCTTGGGGCAGTCCAGAACATTGCTGATTTCTTGTATCTTCAGATCCTCAAAGTAGTAAAGTATAAGTACAGTTTTATATATTTCAGGCATCTGTTTAACGACGGACCTTATCAGTTCCTTATGCTCATTATTCAGAAGCGCCTGTTCCGGACCGTCACTTTCGTCCATTATGGTATCAAATACGTCATTATCTTCAGAGCTGAAGGCAACCTTCAAAATCCTGCTGTTGCTCTTCCTGTTCCAATCTATGCAGCTGTTGACTGCCACCCTGTAAAGCCAGGTGGAAAACTTGGAATCAGCCTTGAATTTTGCCAGATTGTTATAGACCTTTATAAGTATTTCCTGCACTAAGTCCCTTGCTTCCTCATGGTCATGGGTATAGCTGTAGGCTGTGGAAAAAATCTTACCGCTGTATCTGTCTATCAATATAGAATACAGTTCACTTTTACCCTGAAGTATCAGGGTGATTATCTCTTCATCCTTCAATACCCACCACCACCTTTCGCATACATTACTTATGACGCAGTAAAATTCTCCCGCACTTCAGCTTTTTATTTCTTTTCAAAAAATATAGCAGTCAATAACTATAGTTGACTGCCTTCATTCTAATTATTAATGCTGCTAAGAAATTCTTGATAATTCATTATATATAAATCTGATATTTGCTTCAGATGCTCCTGTGACTCAGCAGAAAATTCATCGTAAATCACAACCAGTCGCATTCCTGCAGACTTGGCAGCCGTAGCACCTGCAACGGTATCTTCAAATACAAGACAAGCATCAGGCTCTACATCTAAGTCCTGGGCTGCCTGTAGATACACATCAGGATAAGGTTTGCTTCTGGGTACCTCGCAGGAGGTTCTTATCCTGTCAAAATACATATCGATTTTGTGTCTAAGAAGCATAGTATTCACAAGCTCCCTGGAGTTGCTTGTAGCAATACCTATTTTCAGTCCTCTTTCTTTGAAAAGCTCCAGAATCTCTCTGACGCCTTCCTTCAAGTCGATTTTATTGCTGTAGAAATCATCTGCCATGTCATTCCATTCTTCCTTAATCTCCTCGACACTTTCCGGAAGGTTGAATCTCTCCTTGAAATACTCGGCAGTACCTGTGTAGCTTAGTCCCTCAATATCCTTCTGCAAATCCTCCGGAAGCTCTATGCCTCGCCTGGATAGAAACTCAATATCTACCTGCCGCCAGATCCACATAGAATCCACCAATGTACCATCTACATCAAAAATTACAGCTTTTATATTTTGCAGCATATTTATCTCCATTTCTTTTGTTCTATTTATCTATATATCTTATTATTTACTGCTGAATTTTTCAATACCCCTGCAGCATCAAAAAATTTAAAGGTCATATGCAAGGCATGCACCATACATATGACCTTCTTAAGTAATATCTATTTGAAATACAATCCGGCATTGCCGATTGTATCAATTGTTTGTGAGATTTATTTTATCTCAATTTCTCCATTGTTAGTGGTAAGCTCTATCCTGTATTTTCCTTTCCCAGTCTTGCCCTCTATAGTATTATCGTTTACTGACTTTGTTTTATTTAAGGGTAGATCTGTCTCTATATCGCCAAATTTAGTTTTTGCATATATATCAGCATTTTGAGCATTTGGTGAGCTGTATTGAATCCTTCCGAAGGAGTTTGTTATCTGTACGTCGCCCATAAGCTCATTGACATCTATGGAACCGTTATTGTTGCTAATAACCGTATCTCCATCTATATTTGATGCGTCAATATCTCCGAAGGAGCTCTTGATTTCTGCATCTCCTGTTACATTAGAAACAGTAATCTTTCCATAACTGTTCTTAACATTCAGACTGCTTCTGATATTCAAGGCTTCAATGGCTCCGAAGCTGGTTTCCAGTCTTGCAGCTCCGTTTACTGTATCTGCCTCTATATCGCCATGCTGATTGTCAGCCTCAACCTTGCCGCCGATATTTTTAAGCTCGATATCTCCGAAGGAATTCTTTATGACAGCGCTGCCTCCGATATCCTTTACGGTTATATTTCCATGTTTATCATTTACCACCAAATCCTTTGTAACACCTTGCGCCTGTATATCGCCGAAGCTGCAGTCCAAGTCTGCCTCCACTCCTTGCGGAATGTATATTACAAAGTCAATCTCTGCCCTGGAATAGTCATTTTTATTGGTCTGATTGTATTCTGCTGCCGATATTTGTGTCTTCTCACCTTCTGTGATATTTAAGACCCGCTCCAAGTATTCTCTCGCTGCCTTTTCATCGTTATGCTTAATTTTAACGAGTGCTTCAACCTTTATATAGTTCTCATCATGGGGCAATACCTTGATATCCCCGAAGTCGTTTCTTACCTCAAGCTTATTTATGGTAAAGTCCTTTGAAACGCCGTCCTTAGTTATAGTCTCCTGAAGCTGGCTTCTGTATTTGACCCCATTAACTGTAGAGTTTATGTCAAAAATATCAAAGGAAACCTGATTCAGCTTAAAGCTAGGATAGCTGGCAGCTATACCTGCAATTATTATGAAAATGATGCACAACGCGTCTAGTCTGAGCTTTACATTTTCATCATGCCTGTAAATTACGATATATACAAACATCTCTAAGCCTACCGATATAATCAGTATGGGCCAATACTTGTATAAGTCAGCTATTTCAATAGCCGTGAAATTATTGATAAATAGTACAACACCCAATATAATAAGGCCTAAGGCCA
>JAQZBM010000190.1 GCA_029238945.1 Clostridia bacterium | reverse complement strand
TATTCTCCTACATATATTACCTTTCAGGCAATCGTACCATCAGTGAGGAGATTTGCCAGGATGTCTTCCTTAAGGTATATCTCAAAATAAATAAGTTTGAAGGTCGTTCCAGCTTCAAGACCTGGCTTTATAAAATTGCAAAGAATACTGCCTTGGAGTTCTTCAGAAAAAACTCAAGAGAAGTACTGGTATATGAAGAAGGCAACTGGGAGGAAAAGCTGGTGGACAGAAGCAGCAATCCTGAGGAAAGTCTGATGAATAAGGAGAAAGGCCAATACATTCAGAAGACTTTGCAGATGATGAGCGAGAAATATAGAACCTATATAATACTTAGGGATTTTCAAAACATGTCTTATCAAGAAATCAGTGAAATTACAGATACAAACCTTAACACTGTGAAAGTAAATATATATCGGGCCAGAGATGAGTTCCGTAGAATTTACAAAGAATTGGAGGGAAAATAAATGCAATGTCCAAATCAAAATAAACTTCAGGACTTTCTGAATGAAAAGCTGAGCAAAGAAGAGCTATGCGAGATAGAAAGTCATATAGAGCAATGTCCGATATGTCAGAAAAAGCTGGATGAATTAACTGACAACCCTCTAGAGCTTTCCATAGAAGCTCCTGAAATTGATGATGCCGTTCTAGTAGATAAAATTAAAGCTCACCGAAAGGGAATTCGCAGGATTACTATATATGGAATACTCGGCTTCATGCTGGGCTTGTTTTCAAGATACTATACCGCGGATAAATTTATCATCACAAAGGCAATAATGGCACTGCCCTATAAGCTGGCTGAGTTTGCCCTGGGAGTATTCTTTTCAGCTGATGAAGCTTCAACTTGGTTCTTTAATTACCCCAGACCTCATATGGGTATGGGCTTCTTCCCTTATCACCCAATCTTAGACTTAATAGCAGAACTGGTCACCCCTGCTATAATCGCTGCCTTCATAGCCTTGACACTCGGTCATCTTGTCAGTGATAAAAGGGTATTCAGAAGAAAGCATATTATCAGGTTTATTGTATCCGGGATGCTTGTAATCAGTCTTTGGTTCGGCGCAATCCATGTTGTATACAGCCATACATTAAACCAAATTGATAGGCTGGAAGGCTTAGACACTATAATAATCTATGAAAAAGAGAAAATGAGCACTGATTGGCTATTCAGCATCGACCGGAATAATAAAGGTGAAAAAATCTATGCTCAAATCATGATGGATATCTCTAATGCTGAAAAAATAAGTAATGCAGCCGACTTTAACCGTGATGCCGGATATGAGCTGTGGTTGAAATTCAAAGGCGGCGGACAAATGATAGCGTACCTGGATAAAGCTGCCGGAATATTCATAATGCAGAACGGAAACCAATATCAGCTATCAGAGGATTCTTTAGAGCTGTTTGAAGAGATTGCAAGGAGGAAAATTCAATGAAGAGAAAAATAGATAAAATAATCGCCGTTGCAGGCTTTGGATTACTGGGATACTACTTTGGACTGTCTATTTTCCGTTCAACTGTATTGCAGCTTCTCATTAAGGCGCTGCCTGCCATAAATGGCCGAAATCTGCCCACTTTCTATACCGGTCTTCTTGGTGCAGGCTTAGCAGTACCCTTTGGATTTTTGGCATATACATTGTTCTTTGAGAAGCGTTCTTTTGCAGAGTACAAAAGACAATACATAGCCGGCGTCATAAGCCTGCTGCTTTTGCCGCTGCTTGTTGCTGCTTCCTTCCGTGTGCATGCAGTCAGTATCGTAAGGCAGGCAGAGAGTACTATACCTACAGAAATAAATATACAATTGCATGAATATAAAATAACCTTTATGCAAAGTGAAAGCTCCGGTATTGTCTATGGTAGACATATACAGTTGAAAAAGGGGGCTGCTGCATTAGAGGAGATAGGAAGTGCAGTTCGGCAGCTAAGCTTGAAAAATGTAACTGTAAATACAAATCCGACTGAAACGGATGTAATGTTTATGCAGTACACACCTAGAGGCAAATGGTATTCGAAGATTATGACACACAGTGAAGGAGTGTTTTCGGAATCCGTAAGCTCTCAGAGGTATGCTATGTATGAAGGTGAAGCTCTTGAAAGCATAATGCAGGGCTTAGTCACACAAGTTAAGGATATAAATCAATATACGCAGGGAAGCAAAACTAATGCTGCCTGGATGTCTGATAGCGAAGATGGCAGGAAGCCTCTGTCCGAGCAGGAATTCAGAGATCTTATTTCTTTAATAAAAAGCGAAAATAAAGTATCCCCTGGCGCTGAAACTATTGAGTATTTCAATAAGCTTCTAAAGGATGGCGTCACCCGCAATAATGAAGACGTATATGGCATTTACCTGACGAATGACCCTGCATCAGCAATTAAGCTGGAAAACTTCATGATATATAGTGAAAAGTCTGGTTTATTATGGTATGAGGGGGAGTATTTTAAAGCAGTCAAATAGAATGTTGGCGGATGCAGCAAATTTATATATTGACAAAGCTCCTTGATTTTATTAGCATTGTCATAGACAAGTAAGAAAACAAAGGGGTTACATATATGAAAAATAATAGCACAAGAAGCATCACACTATCAGGGATATTGATTGCGCTGGGGCTGATTTTACCTATAGCGACACACGGCATAGGAAGTGGTTCAATCCTATTACCTATGCACATTCCCGTATTGCTTGCAGGCTTTATACTGCCTCTGCCCTATGCAGTCTTTGTAGGGGGCATCATTCCGGTACTGAGCTCAGTATTGACAGGTATGCCGCCTGTATTTCCTGTACTTATTTTTATGTTCTTTGAACTTATCGCCTATGCAGCAGCAACACACCTTCTATATGTGAGATTTAAACAGAACGTATATGTTTCTTTAATCGGCGGAATGGTTGTGGGACGAATTGTTTCAGCCATTGTAGTATGGATTCTTGCAAGCTTCTTCATGGCAAAGCTGCCATCGCCTGTGATATTTATAACCGGCGGTATTGTTGAAGGGCTTCCCGGTCTGCTGATACAGCTTGTATTGATTCCTGCAATTATCTATGCTCTTAAAAAGGTACGATTAATATAAACACTTATTGGAGGCAACATGAAAAATACCGATGCGCTTTTTAAAACAATTGACAAGCTTCTAAAGGCTGAAGATAAGAATACAATTTTTATTGCCATAGACGGACGCTGCGGCAGCGGTAAAAGTACCCTTGCAGATGAACTTGCCAAGCATTATGACTGTAATCTGTTCCATATGGATGACTTTTTCCTGCCCTTTGAAATGCGAAGCAGTGACAGGCTTTCTGAGCCTGGGGGCAATGTACATTATGAGCGTTTCCTGGAAGAGGTCATTACACCGGTTTTAAATAGGCAAACAGTAATGTATCAGTCTTATTCATGTGCAACAGGGAGTCTTAAGCCCATTCAGCGCATTGAACCAAAAAAGCTGAATATTGTTGAAGGGGCCTATAGTCTGCATCCAAGCCTTCATAAGTTCTATGACCTTAAGGTGTTCCTAACTCATGAAAGGGCAATACAGCTGGAGCGCATTCTGAAAAGGAACGGACCTGAGAAGCTGCAGAGGTTTATCGATAAATGGATTCCCATGGAGGAAAAGTACTTCTCAACCTTTGGAACAGAAGCAATATGCGACTTGAGTATTGATACAAGCGATTTATGGTAAGCTTACATCGCTTCACATAGCAAAAGGCCTTAGTGTTATTTTAAACAACACTAAGGCCTTTTGTTTCAAGCTAATGATGGCTAAATGCTGCACTTTACTTAAGAAGAGCATTTGCAATAAGCTTATCGAATTTCCTTATGTCGACGCCTCTCTGTAAGTTAATCTTTATGTGTCCGGCTCTGGTCCAAAGCTCTACTTCCGCATTGAAATCCAGGAATTTGCCTGCATTTTCTGTAGACCACATATTAATTGATGAATAAGGCAGTGAGTATATCTCCACCTTTTTCCCGGTAAGTCCTTGGGCATCTCTCACAATCAATCTCTTGCTTGTAAATATTGCACTGTCACGTAATGTTTTATACGCAGCAACGGCCACCTCACCCTCTACCAATAAATCGTTGACATCGTTAGGAATCGGACATTCTGATATCAGTGTCCATGCTAAAATGTTACTTGTTTCTGCCATGCTAATACCTCCTTACTAAGCGGCTATACCTATTATTGTGAACTGACTATCGTTATATTATTAATATATTGCCTATACCAAAACTTGTCAATAACCCCATGAATAACTGCATTCTATAACTCTTTATCTATAGGGCGAACATTTTATAGCTTGTACATATTTATTACTTATCTGTTATTATTGGCAGGGTATTTGCAGCATAGGGCATTAGATAGACTTTCGCTTCAATAGGCAGCTGCTGTGCCGCAAGAGCTATGGCTTCATCCACACTGGATACCACTTCTATATTGGCATTTACCAAGGAATCAGGCTTTAGGGATGACACCAGAATCACCTTATATGCTTCTGCTATCTGTGCAATAAGGAAGCCGGTATATTTTGCTATGGAGAATTCCTCTCTCAGGGCTTTCTCTCTGCTTATCATGTCCTTATGTTCCTGCAGCATTTGCTGTACCGCTTCTCCTCCGAAGCCTTCGATGCATTCAGCCAGAAGTATTATCACACCGCCTTTTCTTACTGCTTCCTTTGCATTTACCAAAGCCTTTGATGCCTGATACAGTTCTATATCCTTGGGATATCCCCCTGCTGAAGCAATAACCATATCAGCCCTTTCCTTTATAATCATGCTGTCAGCCTCTTGTACTATCTGACGTCCCTCTTCATGAGCCTTAACATAGTCCCCGGCTACTGCCTTACCAATATTTCCATCCTCATCGATAATCACATTGAACATAAAGACAGGCTTTACGAAGTCTGCTGCCTCCATCATATCCAGATGTACAGGATTGTCTATAATATTCCCACAACGTACGGAAAAATTAATTCCTTCTCCTCGTTCAGGGTTCAGAGATAGCTTATGGTTTGCCATGATGCTCTCATAAGAAGCTATACCCGGCAATATGGACTTTTTTCCGCCTCCCCAGCCTACTAAATCATGAAATACAATGGCACCAGTCAAGATGATATGGTCGCTTTCAAAAGCTGTTCTATTTATCGACACAGGAGTTCCAAAGCTTGTTGTACCTACATACACCATATTCTCAGAGTCTCTGCAGTCATGGTCTACAACCTCGAAGCGCTCAGCAAGCTTCTCTCCCAAAATAATTTTATGCTCTTCCACTGTTTGACCTCTATGGGAGCCTGTTGCACAAAGGAAGGTGATATCCTCGTCCTTAATCCCTGTCTTATTCAACTCATCCACTATATATGGAAGGTATATCCCGGTTTTCTGCCAAGTCCTTGTAATGTCGGATATTATAATACAGACCCTTTCCCCCTTCTTGACCAGCTTGCCAAGACTCTCACTTCCGATTGGACTTCCAAGAGCTCCTAATATTACGTCCTCCTCTGTTTTTTTATCCTCAATTCCCTTACTTTGTATTACGCCCAG
>JAQZBM010000189.1 GCA_029238945.1 Clostridia bacterium | reverse complement strand
TATGTAGCTTGCATTTCTCATAAGCCATTTCCTGCGCTCCGGTTCTCTTTCAATTATCTCTAGGGCCGCCAAGGCACTGCCTGCATTGGCGGGAGGTATTGAAGCACTGAAAATGAAAGGTCTGGAGTTGTGCTTTACATAATGGATAACCGCTTCACTGCCTGCAATAAAGCCTCCTAAGCTTGCCAGAGACTTGCTGAAGGTGCTGATAAGAATATCAACCTCGTCCTCGACTCCAAAATACTCCGCTGTACCTCTGCCATGAAGTCCCATGACTCCAAAGCCGTGAGCATCGTCAACCATAGTCCTTGCACCATACTCCCTAGCCAGAGAAACAATGTCGGGAAGGTTGGCTAAATCTCCTTCCATGCTGAAAACTCCATCAACTACAATTATTTTTCCTGCATCCCTTGGTATAGAGCTTAATATTCTCTCCAAATCCTTCATATTATTGTGCATAAACTTAAGATTCTTAGCAAAGCTAAGTCTACAGCCGTCTACCAGACTGGCATGATTGCCTCTGTCAGAGATAATGAAGTCATTTCTTCCTGCTATACAGGACAAAATACCTAAGTTTGTCTGAAAACCGGTACTGAAGGTTAATGCAGCTTCCTTGTTGACGAATTCTGCAAGCCGCTTCTCCAGCTCTACGTGCATTGATAAGGTTCCGTTCAGGAATCTTGAGCCTGAACAGCCTGTGCCGTATTTTGCAGCAGCTTCCACCGCCGCCGCCTTTACCCTTTCATCAGCCGTAAGTCCCAAGTAATTATTAGAGCCTAACATGATTGTCCTCTTCCCGTTGATATCAACCTCTGTGTCCTGTCCTGACTGCAGCTCATGGAAGTAAGGATATAAGGCTGCTTCCATTGCCTCCTTAGCAGCAGTAAATTTGTAGCATTTCTCAAAAATATCACCCATTTATTTACCCCCTTTTCCCCATGCCTATTTATGACATGTCCTCATCAGCTTAATTATAAAAGCCGGGGCATGGGGAAATTGGTAGAAATATGTAAGTATCAATTGATAATTATTTATAAAACATGACAAAAAATCTAAAAGCAACGATAATCATTCATATCGCTGCCCTTAATGGTAATCCTATGCTTGAAAATTGTTATTCTGCTTTTTCCAATATGTATTATAATACAGACGGGTTATATCCATGCTGTTCCTTGATTTATGTGATATACTTTGCGACAGAAGCTGCAGAAGCTCCCTTTCCGCTTCGGCGGCATATTTCATTGCTGCTGTCTTTGCTGCTTCATCCACTGCAGCCTCAGCCATTTCTAGCAGCTGCTCCTCTTTTCTGTCCCTCTCAGCATAGAAGGCTGTCAAATCCTCTACCCTATTATCTATTACCGCTCTATGCAGCTTCTCGATTTCACTCCATTGCTTCACAGCAGCTGGCTGATCCTTCTCAGTGAAATATACATCGCTTTCGGACGTGAACCACATAGGCTTAAACAGTGATATGCATGGTATGGATGAGCCTGTAACCCACAAATTAATGCTGTCAGCTTTTAGCTCAACAATTAAGCTGCCCGTAGTTTGGCTGGAGATTATTCCGCCTCCGTGCATACATACGCTCTTCATGCTGCCTGCCTTGAAGCTCTGAACCTTATGCTGTCCGCAATGGTTTCGAAGGATATCCATCATACTTGGCATATCAATTCTTCCTATGTTTTCTCTAAGAAAGCTCTCAGTATTTGCATGTCTGAAATCTCCCTGTGTTCCGAAGGCAAACAGCTTGTCCTCATAGCAGCGTTTGAAATCAAAGTCTTCCTTTGACCTGCACCACTTCTTCTCCACAGCATTTTCAATTACTCCGTCACTGCAGCCGTCAAAATCCTTGCGAAGGGTAAGAACGTTTGAAATAGTGTGCACCTCCTGCACAGCTTTCACAACCCAGAACCTTCCGGCTGTTTCCAGCACATATGCTTCCTTATAGTCAGCAATTATAAAAGAGTTATGATATCTTAAATTAGCTGTATAACCTGCTTTGCCGCCCTGTCCATACCTACCCAGCATACTTATGATATATTCCACCGCTTCTGCTGCATTATCACAGTTTTCTAAGGCCAGTCTCAGCATATCCATGCCAAGCAGTGCTTCCGGCTCAAGCTTTTCCTTTGTAAATACAGCCTCATTGCCTATTACCAGGCCTTTGCTGTTGACGCCCATTTCCGCTCCCCAAATCCAGCTTGGTTTGACCAGAATAACTTCATTTGTAGTCTCTTTTTGTTCTACTTCAATATATGTACATTTTACCTTCCGGCCTTTTTCATAGGTCTTGCTTGGTATCCTTATAATGATTTGAGGTTCGTTTGGTTCTCTGTCACTGTTTTTAGCAAATATCACTGAATTGTTCTTGGTGGAATTTGATAAAGCAACAAGTGTATCGCACATACATTAACCCCCAATATATTTTATAGCTCCATATTGTTTAATATTTCCTTTAGCTTAACTAATTCTTCCTTTGTCAGAGTTACTCCTTTTCCCATGCTCTCATCTTCAGGTGCCCATTCTCTGATATCAAACTTTGGCTCACGTCCATTCCAGCTTATGCTTCTAAGCTCCTTGGTCCACCCCTTTGCCGACTCTGCCAGCACGCCAAACTTTTCCTTCACATCATATTTTATATCTGCCATCATATCACCCTCTAAATAAATATTTGAATATATTATAGCATATCCACTATATGAAAAATAAAAAACTGCAGAATGTATTTTCCCATACATTAGCAGCTGTATGTTATATAAAATTCCTCGTATATATAACGCACTAAAGATTCACTATTGTCATTCTGAGCGCAGCGAAGAATCTTAAGATCCTTCGGTCGTTCCTCCCTCAGGATGACAACGAGGATATTAACGACTTGCATAACAATGACAGCGTAGGCAATCGTAATATATTTACGGCGGCTGCCATTTAGACAGCCGCCATATCATTGATTATTCAATAAGCTCTTCTGCGTTGTGTAATATAACTTCTTCCAAGCCCTTCACCAGACTGACTAAATCCTCCGAAAAGTTTGTTTCATCAAGCTTCTTATCAATTACAACATCGTTCTTGAATAAAATCCTATAACTTGTACTATTTATTGATATATTGTCAGCCAATCTGATTAAAGGTATCTCTTGATTTATTTCTTTTTTCAGCTTGCTGCGCAATAGCTTTATTTGGTCTATTATAGAATTTGCATAAGGAATTATTGACATCCCAATTTCGACCTTCAGGATGTCTCCCTCATAATTACTCATGTTTATCACCCTTTCAACCTTCTTGTGAATATATATTTGTTCACTAAGCAGTTGATATATGTTAACATTATCAATTCCTTCACTGCTGCTCATTTCCAGGAAAGACTTCACTATGTTCTGCAAGGATGTCAGCACACTTATTTCATCCATTATACTTTCCAGCTTGTGCTGAAAAATCTCATGTGTACGCTTATTATCCGAGTCTAATATCTGACAGATATCATTTATTGAAAAGTCTAATCTCCGTAAAATTAGAATCTTTTCCAGCCTATCCAGAGAATTACTATCGTATAGCCTATAGTTTGACCCCTCCTCCCGACAGCTCTTCAAAATACCAATTTCTTCGTAATATTTTATCGTTCTTTTGGATATTCCAAATTTCGTTGCAACATCACTTACCCTCAGCTTATTACTCAAATCCGTTCCTCCTGTGAATTGGCATTTTGCAGTTGGTTAATTATAAGAAGTACTCCTTATAATTATTGTAAATGTATACGTTACGGACAGGTCAATACTTTTGCAAAAATTAGCTCCTTCTAGTTAATAATATCTTAGCTATACTTGTAATGAACAATATACAGCCTCCTATAAATAACAAAGCATTCCCAGTATCCCCTTGTACAGTAAGTGTAAATATTATGCTTCCCGCAAAGCAGATTAGCGAAATTATATATCCAAGCTTAAAAATTAAACTATTTCTCTCCATTTATACAACCTCCCATAATACGTAAAATTTCATCTATTTGACTATATAAGTGCTCATAATTCACTTGTGCAAAATCAGTTGTATCCAAATCAATAATTATGCTTCCGTCAATATCCAGCTTGTAGCACTTGCCGTTAAAACGCTCCCTATATTCTTCAAATTCAGGCAGCTGGTGAATATGACCTGCATGTCGTTCTCCCGAGGCATCTCTTGCCTTATATCTCTCATATAGTGTTTCAGGCTCTGTATAGCAATGAATTTGCAGAGTCTGAAAATCCATCTTAGATTTAATATTTAAGAAGTTTTGTATAGAGCTTGCATTATCAAAATTACCCTCTACAATAAATGGTCTGCCGGCTAGCAGCAGCTTCTCAGCAAAGCTGAATAAGAGATTATAGCTTGCTTTGCTTAACTTTATGGACCATTGTCTGTCTCCAACTCCTATACTGTCAAACAACAGCTCCTTGATTTCATCCTTAGCAATTATGGGAATGCCAAATTTCTCGGATATTTGCCTGCTTAAGGTCGTCTTCCCGGTCCCCGGAGCCCCTGTTACTATAATCATCAGCCTGTTAACCATACTGCTTCCTCCCAAACATGAAATCAAAAGGCATCGCAACTACCGAAGCTAATATATCTTTACTTTCATCTACATTTTACCACATTTTAACTTTATGCCTATGACTTTATTAACCTGCCGCAAATATCCCTCCATGACATCAGCCATTGGTATTGTTGATTCAGAAAGGGCTCATCCAGAGAATTCATTCCTTCACATTCTGTTATAGTGGCAATTAATTCATAATGTCTTGCGGCTATGAAGATAATCACATGGAATCTTATGGAAAATTATACTAGGTGGCACGACAGATATCAAGAGAAAAACAAAAAACACCGCAAGCAATTGCGATGTTTGAATTTCAATATGGTGCGCCCAGAGGGATTCGAACCCCCGACCAACAGATTCGAAGTCTGCGACTCTATCCAGCTGAGCTATAGGCGCATATGTCTCTACCAACTTTTATTATATGAAAGCTTTATTTACAAGTCAATAATTATCCAAAAAATAAATGGTGCGCCTGAAGGGAGTCGAACCCCTGGCACACGGATTAGAAGTCCGTTGCTCTATCCAACTGAGCTACAGGCGCATAGTTTTATTATTACCATATAAGATAATAATATGTAAATTGTCTTTTAAAAGAAAAAAATCCAAATCTCATTTGGATATCATAAATATTATGGAGCGGGTGACGAGATTCGAACTCGCGACTTTCACCTTGGCAAGGTGACACTCTACCACTGAGTTACACCCGCATAATATTTGTTTGTAAATTGGTGCGGAGTAAGGGACTTGAACCCCCACGTCGTTGACACTAGATCCTAAGTCTAGCGCGTCTGCCAATTCCGCCAACTCCGCATATTAATGGTGATCCACCGGAGAATCGAACTCCGGACACCATGATTAAAAGTCATGTGCTCTACCGACTGAGCTAGTGGATCATGTTAAATGGCAGGGGTAGCTGGATTCGAACCAACGAGATGCCAGAGTCAAAGTCTGGTGCCTTACCGCT
>JAQZBM010000188.1 GCA_029238945.1 Clostridia bacterium | reverse complement strand
TATAAAGAACTGAAAAAACGCGTGGGGAGCTTAACTGAGGTTTTGACAGGCACTGAGGGGCTTATTGCAGCTGCTACAATAACAGAGGCAGATACGGTAGTTTCCTCTATTGTAGGAATTGCAGGATTAATACCGACATACAATGCAATAAGAGCTAAAAAAAATATAGCTTTGGCAAATAAGGAAACCTTAGTGACCGGCGGACGTCTAATTATGGGAGCTGCGAAGGAGAACAATGTAAGCATTCTCCCTGTAGACAGCGAGCATTCTGCGATTTTCCAGAGCATAGGAGGCAGCAAAAAATCCGCAATTAGCAAATTGATACTTACAGCTTCCGGCGGACCCTTCAGAAATAAATCCGCTGAAGAGTTGAAAAATGTTACAGTGGCAGATGCACTGAATCATCCGAACTGGAAGATGGGCAAAAAGATTACCGTTGACTCAGCCAGCTTGATGAACAAAGGTCTGGAGGTAATAGAAGCAAGATGG
This sequence comes from Clostridia bacterium, assembly GCA_029238945.1. GTDB lineage: Bacteria > Bacillota > Clostridia > Lutisporales > Lutisporaceae > GWB2-37-7. The sequence continues at coordinate 5,114 of JAQZBM010000188.1, read as the reverse complement.
CTTTTTGACATGGAAGCTGACCAAATAGACGTGGTTGTGCATCCTCAAAGCATAATACACTCCATGGTTGAGTATATAGACGGTGCTGTAATTGCACAGCTTGGACTGCCGGATATGAAGCTTCCTATCCAATATGCACTTACATATCCTGAAAGGCTGCCAATGCCGGGAGATAGGCTTGATTTAACGAAGCTTCAGACCTTGACCTTCGAAAAGCCGGACGTTGAGAAATTCCCGGCACTTCAACTTGCCTATGACGCACTGAAAGCTGGAGACACTGCCTGCATAGTAATAAATGGAGCTAATGAAGCAGCGGTGGATTTATTCTTAGGAAATAAAATCAGCTTTATGGATATACCTGCATTGATATCAGAGGTACTGGAAAAACACAGGAGCTTCAACAATCCGACCTTGGAAGAAATAATAGAAATAGACAAATGGTCCAGAACTTTAACACAGGAATTGTATGAAAAGAGGTGTAGTAGTTGCAAACATTCATAACAGCTATATTAGTTTTTACACTGTTAGTAGTTATACATGAATTTGGGCATTTTATTATCGCAAGACTGTCAGGAATTAAAGTAGAAGAGTTTGCAGTAGGCATGGGACCAAAGCTTTGGGGATATCAGGGAAAGCAAACCTTATATTCTGTTAGAGCCTTTCCTATAGGCGGCTTCTGCAAAATGCTGGGAGAGGATGAGGAAAATCAAGACCCCAGAGCCTTCAACAACAAGCCTATATTAAATAGAATTGCAACAATAGCATTTGGACCCATAATGAATTTGCTTCTTACCGTTTTGATTTTTTCTGTTATATTTATCAATATACCAACAGTGGATAAGTTAGTAGAAAATTCACCTGCTAGCAAGGCAGGACTGAAATCCGGAGACAGGATTACAGAAATAGAAGGTACAGCTATTACAGAGTGGGGCCAAATAAGTCCTATAATCGATGCAAATGAAGGTAACGAAATAAGTGTAAAGTTTGAAAGAAATGGAGAAGCAAAGGAAGTTAATGTTATACCGACACCGAGAGAAGAGGGAGAAGGTGCGCAGATTGGTATCTATCCAAGGGTAGCATTTGGAGGGCTCTCATTAACGCAGGGCTTTGCTATCACCTCTGATGTTACTGCTGCATTGATTGAGTTTCTAGGACAGCTGTTTACAGGAAATGCGTCTATGGAATATGTAGAAGGACCTGTAAAGATTGTTCAGAGGATAGGTGAAGCCGCAAAAGATGGAGCACCCTATCTACTGCAGCTTGCAGGATTCCTAAGCCTGAACCTTGGCATCATCAACCTGCTGCCATTCCCTGCACTAGATGGAGGCAGACTTGTATTTCTAATAATTGAGGCAATAAGAAGAAAGCCTGTAGACCCTCAAAAGGAGGGTGTGGTACATTTAATAGGCTTTGTTCTGCTTATGCTGCTGTCAGTATTGATAATTGTGAAGGATTTCAGGACATTATAAATTAATATTAAGGGTGAATTATGAGAAGAAAAACAAAAGGAATAAGAATAGGGTCAATTTATATAGGCAATGGTATGCCAATTGCAATCCAATCTATGACAAATACTCATACCCAGGATGTGAAGGCTACGGTAAACCAGATAAAGGCTCTGGAAGAGGCCGGCTGTCAAATCATTAGAGTTGCTGTACCTGACATGGAGGCAGCGGCTGCTATTACTCAAATCAAAAAAAACATAAATATCCCACTGGTTGCAGATATACATTTTGATTATAAGCTGGCCATTGAATCCATCAAAAATGGTGTTGACAAAATAAGGATAAATCCGGGAAATATTGGAGATATTGATAGAATAAGAATGGTTGTCGATACTGCAAGAGAGTATGAAATACCCATTAGAGTAGGTGTAAACTCAGGCTCTGTAGAGAGAGAGCTTCTTGCTAAATATGGCGGACCTACTGCCGATGCATTGGTAGAAAGTGCAATAAACAAAGTAAGACTTTTGGAGGATATGAACTATGACAACATGGTTATATCCATAAAATCCTCAGATGTTATGCTCTCTATAGACAGCTACAGGAAGATTTCAGAGCTTACCGACTACCCTCTGCATCTCGGTGTGACTGAAGCGGGCACCAAATATACAGGAACGGTAAAATCCGCTGTAGGCTTAGGAACGCTTCTATATATGGGAATAGGCGATACTATAAGGGTATCCTTAACCGGAGACCCCGTTGATGAAATAGCAGCTGCAAAGGAAATACTCAAAAGTCTTAAGCTCATAGAGGGCGGTGTTGAAATCATATCCTGCCCAACCTGCGGAAGAACGAATGTTAATCTTATAGAAGTGGCAACTGAACTGGAGAAGGCAGTAAAGGATATGGCTACCAAAAGACCGATAAAGGTGGCGGTAATGGGCTGCGCGGTGAATGGTCCCGGGGAGGCAAGAGAAGCAGACGTTGGGATTGCCGGAGGTAAAGGAGAGTTTCTGCTCTTTGTAAAAGGTGAAATTGTGAAAAAGATACCTCAGGAAAATGCAATAAATGAACTTGTCAATTTTCTTAAACAGATGGAGGAATAGATATGGGTATAACGGCAATTATTCCAGCTTACAATGAAGAAATGACATTAGGCGGTATACTGGATTGTGTCAAAAAGGTCGAGGAAATTACCCAAATAATTGTGGTAAGCGATGGTTCAACTGATAAAACAGCTGAGGTTGCAAGAGTCTTTGACATTGAAGTGATAGAGCTTGTAGAGAATGTTGGAAAGGGCGGGGCTATGAAGGCAGGAGTAGAGAGGTGCGTTAACGATAATGTGCTATTTCTTGACGCTGACCTAATAGGTCTTACGCCTAAGCATGTAAGGGAGCTTATATTGCCTGTTATGAATAATGAAACGGAAATGACCATAGGAATATTTAAGAACGGAAGAGTCGTAACAGACTTGGCTCAGAAGGTAACGCCTTATTTATCAGGGCAGAGAGCTCTGAAGAAATACATACTGGATAGAATACCAAATATCGATATAACAAGGTATGGAGTAGAGGTAGCCCTGACAAAGTATGCAGAGAAAAATCTTATCAGGACAAAGGAAGTAATCCTTGAGGATATGACTCATGTTACCAAAGAGGAGAAGATGGGACTTATAAAAGGAATGCAAGCAAGGTTTAAAATGTACTGGGAAATATTGAAAATACTTGGTGCAGATGATGAAAGCGAAGAACAGATTAAATAAAGTACCCCGGAGGTCAGCATGCAAGACAATGCAATAGAAAAGGAAGTAAATATAAAGCACAATAACAGCTTTGAAATAAAAGCGATAAAGGTATATAAAAAGTCAGAGACATGGGAGCTTTCTATTAGGCTGAAGCAGGACTTGAAGCTGACAGATATAAGAGCTATAGAGGAAAGCTTTATATCTGCCTACAATTTAAAGGGAATAAAGCTTAATATAGAAAATTGGGACGGAAGTGAAAATCCCATGGAGCTTCTATTAAAGCATTGGGATGAGCTTAAGCTGCTTGCTTATCAGAATAACCCGTCTCTAATGGGTTTTCTAAAGGATGCAGAATTGACCATAGAGGACAGCATAGCCAATATCAGCGTAGCAAATAAGATATTGGCGGACTTTCTGCATGCGAAGAAATGTGAAGAGATATTTGAAGGCTTGGTATCGGATTACTTAAGAGTACATCTGAAATTCAAGCTTCACTACAAAGAAGAAACCTTTGCGGTGGAGGAGCATTACAACAAGCTGGATTTAGAAGCACAGAAGCTGGTAAGCGACACAATGAGCAATAAAGTCAAGACCGGCAAAAGCAATGGAGGACAAGCTTCTAAGGATAGCGCAGCAGTTGTTATACTGGGTAAAAGCTTTAACGATCCACCTATTGATATAGATGAAATAACTCAAGAAAGCGGAAGAGTCACTATAAAGGGCTCTATTTTTAATGTAGAATCTAAGACTCTGAACAACGGAAAGACTATAATAACCTTCAATATCACCGATTTCACAAATTCCATAACCGTAAAGATATTTGTCAAGGAGGATGCAAGTCCTGCAAAACTTTTGGAAGGAATTGCAGATGGAAAGTATGTAAAGCTGAAAGGCGATGTACAATATGACACCTATGCAAAAGAACTGGTGGTATATCCTATAAACATCGTTGAAGCAGAGCGTAGAGTCAGAAGAGACAACGCTGAAGAAAAACGTGTTGAGCTCCATGCCCATACTACAATGAGTACCATGGATGGCTTCTGTCCTGCCTCTCAGCTAGTCAAGCGTGCGAAGGAATGGGGGCATAGGGCTGTAGCAATCACTGACCACGGAGTAGTGCAGGCATACCCTGAAGCCTTCGAAACGGCGAAGAAGGTAGGGATGAAGATACTATACGGCGTTGAAGGCTATTTCGTAAATGACGGAGTTTCTGTTGTCTACAACTCCAGAAAGCTTTCCTTGGATGAGGAAATAGTAGTTTTTGATATAGAGACAACAGGACTCTCTGCCGCAGTTGATAAAATTACAGAGATAGGTGCCGTTAAGCTCAAGGGCGGACAAATAGTAGAACGCTTCTCCACTCTTGTAAATCCAGAGGTAGAGATACCATATAATATCACCCAGCTGACAGGCATTACAAATGAAATGGTAGCAGACCAAAGGACAATAAAGGAAATCATGCCTGAGTTCATAAGCTTCGTAGGGGATTGCCCCCTTGTTGCGCATAACGCAATGTTTGACTGGGGCTTTATACGTACAAAAGCCTTCGAACTGGGCAGGGACCTGAGCTTTACAGTAATAGATACCCTGCAGCTGTCGCGGCTGCTGCTGCCTGCCTTAAAGAAGCACAAGCTGAATATCATTTGCGAACATCTGGGCATATCTCTGGAGAATCACCACAGGGCTGTACATGACGCAGAAGCAACGGCCCATATGTTTATCAAGTTTACAGAGATGCTAAAGGATAGAGATATAGTGGACGTAGATCAGATAAATAGTCTTACTTCGTCAAAGGCTGTCAACTTCAAAAAGGCAGACAGCTATCACATAATACTACTGGTTAAGAATAAGACTGGATTAAAAAATCTATATAAGCTTATATCGGAATCTCACATTAATTACTTTTATAAGAGGCCAAGAATAACCAA
>JAQZBM010000011.1 GCA_029238945.1 Clostridia bacterium | reverse complement strand
GAGGCATCAAGCTTTTGCAGTACCTCCAGAAGCCAAAAGTGCATTTTACTCTTGGTTATGGCATCCAGTCCTCCAAAGGGTTCATCCAGCAGCATTATGTCCTTGGAGAACATGTAGGTCCGAAGCAGTGCCGCTCTTTGCTTCATTCCTCCGGACAAATGAAAGGGATACTTATACTCGAAGCCTTCCAGTCCAAAGACTTGGAAATATGGCTGTACCATATCCCTCGCCTGCTTCTTGCTCATGCCCCTGACTATCAAAGGCAGCGAAACATTATCTATAACCCTGCGCCAAGGCAGCAGCAAATCCTTCTGATACATATAGCTTACTCTTCCTGTCGTGCCGTTGCAGTTCTCTCCTTCAATAAGCACTTCTCCGCTGTCCGGCTTCATAAGTCCGGAGACTATGTTGAAGATTGTACTTTTGCCGCTTCCGCTTGGTCCCAGGATTGAAACAAACTCCTTGCTATTAAGCCGCAGGGATACTCCTTCGAGAACAGTGGTGTCCTCGAAGGATTTATATACATTTTTTATTTCCAGCTTCACATCACTATTGAGGTAAGAATTCATTGGTATACGCCTCATTTGCGTTCAATTCTGTGTTTATAAGCTTGTTTTCAAACATCCAATCTGCATAGTTTTCCCACATTTCAAGCTTCATTTCACCCCAGCTGGGTGCATCTGCAATGTACTGTTCCGCAAGATATTTCTGACTTGCTATGGCAAGTTCCCGGTCTATCTCCGGAGCATGCTTAAGCAGCGCCTCTGCTGCCTCTTCCGGCTTGCTTATGGCATCCTGGTAGCCCTGTGCAGTTGCCTTCAGGAACTTCTTGACCTGCTCAGGGTCGTTCTTGATTTTATCCTCACTTGCAATTATAACAGGAGTATAGAAGTCAAGTGCCGGCTCCACCTCCTGCAGCTTTATGAAGTTGATAGGATAGTTCTTAAGCTCGGCAGCTATTCCATCCCATCCATAATATATCCATGTGAAATCTACATTCTTCTCTACGCTGCTGAAGAAATCTGCAGCTCCAATATCAACCATCTCCAGCTTGGAGAAATCTCCGCCTGTTTTCTCCATCAAGCCCTTGAGCATTGCTTGTTCTGCCGGCGAGCCCCAGCCTCCATATACCTTGCCCTCAAAATCCTTCGGAGTTGCTATGTTTTTAGCCTTTGGTGATGCAAAGCCTGAGGTGTTGTGCTGGATTATGGCTGCGATTGCCTTTACCGGCAGAGGAGTCTCAGCAGTTCTTGCATAGGTAACCTGCTCCTGATAGCTTATACCGAAATCCCCTTGACCAGCTGCTATCAAGTCTGCACTGCCTCCCGCCGTAGGCTGTATGATTTCTACGTCTAAGCCTTGCTCCTTATAGTAGCCCTTCTCCAGAGCCACGTACATCCCTGTATGGTTTGTGTTTGGCACCCAATCCAGTATCACAGTAACCTTCTGCAGCTGCGCCTCCTGTGCCGGCGCCGGGGCAGGTGCTTCCGGCTGGTTCTGCGTACAGCCTGCCGCCGCCAATGTAAATGCTAATACTATACATAAAATAAGTGTAAGCTTCTTCAATCTTATTACCTCCTGTTTTTGCTTGCCTCTATGCTCCAAGGCATTAATATTCTCTCTATGAGCCTTACGGCATAAAATACCGCCATGCTCAAAACTACTATAACCAGTATGACTGCAAAGGTTTTATCTAAGGCAAAGGAATTCTTAACCCTCAGCATATATATCCCCAAACCTGCCTTGCCTCCCAGCCACTCCCCTACTACCGCTCCCATTATGCTGTAGGTTGCAGCTATACGAAGCCCCGAGAAAAAGTTTACCAGGGCTGCCGGAAATTTCACCAGTCTGAATATTTGCAGCTGGTTGGCCTTCATTGACTTCATCAGGTTTATGATATCCCTGTCTACAGAAGCCAGTCCGTCAAGCAGACTTACTACTATGGGAAAAAAACACATCAGTACTACTACAACTATTTTGGGCAGCATCCCAAATCCAAACCAGATTACAAACAACGGCGCCAAAGCAATTATAGGAACAGTTTGTGAAATCAGCAATATGGGGTATACCGCCTCCCTCACAACCCTTATACTGTCCATTAGTATTGCCAGTATCAACGCCAGTATTATTGCTAGAAAGAAACCTGCAAAGGCTTCTGCCAGGGTTACGGTCAAATGGTTGTATATATCCGGAAGAATATCTATCAGGGTCCTCCCTATATCTGTCGGAGTCGGAAGCACAAAACGGGGAATGGCTCCTAAGTCCACAGCCAATTGCCATATAACCAGCAGTATCAAAAAGAAAACTGCGGGAACTATCCTATTTTCTATACTTTCCAACCTTTTCATCCATTGTCACACCTTCTGGCTTATAATCTATCTTAACCATTGACATTACTCTTGTTGCCCCTTCTTTTATGCATATTTCCTGGGCTTTCTTGACTATTTCCAGCAGCGTCTCCAGCTCACCCTCCATTGTGGTCTCCATTGGACCTACCTCATATTTCACCCCGCTGGATGCTATGTATTCAATAACCCTGTCGACTACCTCATATATCCTCTCATCTCTGACACGGGGTATAACCTGAAGACTAACGTTTACAGATGCCATATTATTACCTCCTTTGCTTATTGTTAGCGGATAAAATAAAAAAAACCCTTTATCCAGCAGATAAAGAGTTTACACGCAAATGCATACTATTTCCCTCCGCTGGCATTACCCAGATCAGGTAAAGGGTCGGAACAAATCAGTTCCCTCTCAGCCGAATTAATTCAGCTCCCCGTTTTCCTATTTCATATCTATTCTAATACATGAGTATAGATTAGTCAAACCCATATTCTGTCACCCCACAATTGGCAGAGGCATATATAAGCTGCCCTACATTTGCAGATATTGCGCAGAAATATTTACATCTTTTGGCGCAGTTTCTGTCATACTATATTTTGTGACACCTGCCCTGATATATTATAATCAAATTATCACATGATAAAGCACGCAGAAAGAAGAGCGAGAATTTCAAAGCCTTAACAAGGGCTTTAATCAAAATCTTGCAATAACAAGCTTAATCAGATTACTATAAGGAATAGAAAATGGTATAATTATATAAGAGGATAAAATTTGCATAATGAAAGGTGCGGTTAAACTACATGAACGTAGCTTTTTTCCTTGTTTCGAAATCAGAGACTATTTATCTATCACCTAATAACACCATGAGGCAGGCCTTGGAAAAAATGGAGCATCACAGGTACACCGCAATACCCCTGATAGACAACAACGGTAAATACGTTGGCACAATAACCGAGGGCGATTTGCTATGGAAGCTTAAGAATGAGCTTGACCTGTGCTTTGAAAACACCGAAAAAATAAAGCTTAAGGATGTGCCTCAAAGGATTTATAACAAACCCGTAAAGATTACCTCGTCTATAGAGGACCTTATTTCACTGACAATAACTCAAAACTTTGTGCCTGTCATAGACGACAGCGGAATCTTTATAGGCATCATCAGAAGAAGCGACATAATCGAATACTTTGCAAAGAAATACTCAGACAACTTTAGGACTGTTGATTAGTCAACAGTCTTTTTTGTGCCTTTATTTCTCCCCTTTGAATAAACAGCTGAAGAATTGTCAATGACTTTAATACATTAGACAAAGGGGAGGCAGGTCAACTATGAATAGAAAAATACTTATAAGGCTCTTAGCTTGTGTCTTGGTCATGGCTTTTACTGCGGGCAATATGATACTTTGGGCTGACAGCAGCAGTTCGGAGGATGTGCCTGAGCCGATTAATCAAGGTACACAGCCTGAGGACGATTATAATATAATCACCATAAGTGCAGCGGGAGACATCACCTTAGGAAGCGATGCAGACTCATCCTACGTAAACAGCTTCGACTATGAGTTCAATCTGCATGAGGGAGATTTCTCATACTTTATGCAAAATGTGAAGAGCATCTTTGAGAATGATGACCTAACCATAGCAAATCTGGAGGCGCCATTTACCACTGCAACAACTAAGGCCGAAAAGCAGTTCCGGTTCAAAGCAAATCCTGAGTATACAGCGATACTGAAGTTAGGCAGCATAGAAGCCGTAAATCTGGCAAACAACCATATGTATGATTATTTGGAAAGAGGCTGCAAGGATACTCTCCTCCATCTTTCCAATGCTCAAATAGGTTATTTTGGCTTTCAGCATAAATATCTGACTGAGGTAAAGGGTATAAAGATAGGGCTGTTGGGCTATACAGGCTGGGATAACAGCAGTCAGAAGAAGGCAGAAATAAGGAAGGCTGTAGAAGGCCTTAAGACAGATGGCGCACAAATTATCATTGTAAGCTTCCACTGGGGAGAGGAACGGGAATATAAGCCAAACACTGTACAAAAGGACTTAGGTCATTTCTGCATAGATATTGGCTGCGACCTGGTTTTGGGCCATCATCCCCATGTCATACAGGGCATTGAGAAGTACAAGGGTAAAAACATCGTATACAGCTTGGGCAACTTCTGCTTCGGAGGAAACCGAAACCCCAGCGATAAGGATGCATATATATATCAGCACAGCTTCAGATTCTTCAGTGGTGTGCTGGATGCGGAGGAAGGCCAGGTAATCCCGGTATCAGTATCCTCAGTAAGCAGCCGCAATAATTATCAGCCCACCCCCCTAACCGGTGCTGAGCGGGACCGCGTGATGAAGAAAATCCAAAAGTACAGCATGGAGCTGTAAATTGAGTACATAAAGGGAGCTGCTGCATAACCAACTATTTGTTAGTTGTGCAGCAGCTCCATTACTATTTTATTCTTATGCCGTATACTTTCCCGCCCCTGGTGGTTACTACAATGGTGTTTTCAAATACCACCGGAGAGCTTTCTATGTTTGCATTCAGGTTTATCACATCAAAGACAGCACCGCTTTTCCCATCCAGCAAGTGCAGCCTGCCGGCAGAATCTCCCTGGACTATATAGGCATTTCCCTCTTCATCATATATATCTACAGGAGAGGACCATGAATAGCTTTGCATTTCCCATCTCCACAGTTCACTCCCATCCTTGCAGTCCAAGGCTATCATCAGTCCCTTATCTATGTCTCCATATCTTGCGAGAGTAAATATAACGCTGCCTTCAATGGCATTCTTTCCTACTGCTGCACTGGCCAGCATGCCGCCATTTATCGGATTTTCGCCAAGGATAGAGTAGCATGGATACTCCTTCGCCCATACAATCTCTCCTGTCATTCCGTTAATTTTTCTTATGGTGCTCATGCCCCGCTTGCCCTGTTTATCCACTTCACAGCCTGTATAAAGATAGGGGATATCATTTTCAAGACTTACAGCTATGGCTGCATCTGTATCGTCTGTCTTAGGTGCAGTCCACAGCGGCTTAAGGCTGCTTAGATTTACCGCTTGTACGCTTCCGCTGTTGTCTGCAAAATATGCTGTGTCACCATATACCGCTATCGAGTTTTCAATTCCTTGATGTCTGCTGCCTTCAATCTTATAGTGATACTTGCTGACCTCCGGTGATACCGATATGCTTCTCTCCCGGGGCCTAAAATCTGTGTTCAGCTTAATTCTATAGAGCAGTCCGTTTTCTCCGCCTATTATCATGGTGTCAGTATCCCCGTTTATAAGGGGTGACCCGTCAAAGGCTCCCCATCCGCGGTAAGCAAAGCTGTCATAGCCGCTCAGGAAATACAGCTGCCTGCCGTCTATCAGGCTGAAAATCCTGAAGCCAAGCTTCCCGCTTTCGTTTATGCCTTGTCCTGCGTAAAGAAGAGGAAATCCCCTCGGGTCCACAGACACACTGCCCTTTATAGTATTTTTGATATCAATAGGCTCTCGCGTCTGCTCCCCGGAATTCAGCTCAAAGAAATAAATCCTACCGTCTAAGGACGCGAAAATCACCTCAGTGAAGCCCTGCATAGCCTTGAATTTATCCTTAATATTCATTATCTCCCTAATCTCTTCAGGCCATCTTATCACTGCAGGCTGTCCTGTCCAGCCGCCTCCGCCTCCAAAGCTGCTGTAGGAGGTATTGAAATCCCAAAGCTTCTCCAGTCTGGCTTCCTGCAGCTTGACTCTTCCCCAGGCGGCAGTATTCCTATAATTGTTCCCACGGAAGGTCAATATGCCTTCTATATCCGTGTAACTCCCCGGAAACAGCTGCTCTTCCTCAACCAAGCCCTCAGGAAGCTTACTTTCATAGCTTATTTGATTCAAGGACGGATTTACTTTCATAGCCTCATACAGCTTCTTATACTCCGCTATAGACTGAGGGTCCTCTGTCTTTTCTTCATCAGTGCTTTTTACCCCAGTGGCTTCATCTGTCTTGAATGATACAGCATCCACCCGCTTTGCCGCATTATCAGCATTTACATTACATGCCGATACCGATACTGCGACAAGGGCTGGAAGTATCAAAATTCCACACAGTCTCTTCATCGTATACCCTTCCCCTTTAGATGGTATTGTCTGGCAGAAGGTTCCCAAATGCCCATAATAGAATATGAGTATTTACATAATTTATTCCTAAACGCGAAAAAAAATCAGGGAGTCTAAACTTCCTGATTTCATGGTTTTATTTTTTGACTTTTTATCTTTTAATTAAGTCCTTTGTTCCCAATACTACATGAGCCAGCCCGAAGCCAAACAGACCAGCTCCCACCAAAGGCATTACGTCCCTTTTCTGCATTCCTCTTTTCTGCATATCCATGCCTCTCATTACTGCACCGCTGGCCATAACCGCACTGCCAAGCAAGGTTGGTATTAATCCTTCACGCATGATTTTGCCTCCTTATTTTTAAGATTCCTTATTATTTTGTGCAGTAAATCTCATATAAGTCATGCAGAAAGCTATTAAATTCATGCAGAATTTACAGATAATGCATAAAAAAATGATAATTTTTATTATGCTCGGCATTTTTTGAAAAAACTTGGCAATAATATACTTGTATATAAGTCCATTGGACAATTAGGAGGTAAAACATGGCTGACAAAGAACTAACATGCAAAGATTGTGGCAACACTTTCGTATTCACCGAAGGTGAGCAAGCTTTTTATAAAGAAAAAGGCTTTGAAAACGAACCACAAAGATGCCCCGACTGCAGAAAATCAAGGAAAGCTCAAAACAACCGTGGCGGCAGAGATTTCAGAAGATAATTCGGAGCACAAAGGCTATTGAAAATTCAATAGTCTTTTTTGTTGCTCAAAAACGATTCTATTATAATTAAAAATGCCCAAATATTTACAGAAATTTCATAGTTAAATCACACAAAGGTACAGCTTCATGGAATATAATGTAAATAAGTAATTTTTGATTTATACCTGTCGGGGAGGGATAGTTTATGTCAAAAGTTTTTTCAAAGCCTATCGTAATTGCACTGCTGCTTATTATTTGTATAGCTGCTGCTGTTTTACTTGTTCACATTAACAGCGACAGCATAAATCCAGCCGAGCCATTATTGGCTACGAAATGGGGGCAGGATGCAGGATATGCTAAGTTTGCTCCTGATAATCAACTGGTGGGCTGCTGGTCCACAGCACTGGCGCAGATTCTTTATTATCACAGGCTGGAGCCATCAGGTAAGGTACAATATCAGACCTCCACAGGCTATGACATAAATGAGGATTTGGATTCCTTCACTTTTGATTGGAGTAAATTCTCAAACGGTCTGCGTTATGAGAAGGATGCAGCCATTATGGACCAGGTAGGCAAATACGTTTATTTTACTGCTGCAGTAATTCAGAAAAACTTCGGAGCAGGCAACTATAACATACATCCCACAAAAATGGTTTCAGAGCTGGAGGAGCATTTCAACTGCAAGGCTTACTGGCATCCAAGCAGCCCCTCCAAGGATAACAGTGAGGTTATAAAGAAGGAGCTGGACAAAGGAAGGCCGCTTATGCTGTACATCGGAGGCAAAGCAGACGGCCATGCAGTGGTAATAGACGCATACAAGGAAAATGACGACGGCAGCCTTAGAATCCATATCAACATGGGCTGGGCAGGCAAAGATGACGGCTGGTACAACTTTGATGACCAACTGATGAATTTTGATACTATAGGGCAAAGAGATTTGATTACAATTGAACCTAAATAAGCTATGAAATACAAAAAAACCGCAAGCTCAGTTTGCTGACCTTGCGGTATATTTTCGTTTATGGCGGAGAGAGAGGGATTTGAAGCCGGATGGCCGGCAGCCAATATTATTCGTGTTTTTTGAACTTTACGAAAATGTAAGGCTATCTACCATTTAATCTTTCCGTGGCCATTAAAAGAGGGTTCTCATGCTCTCTCTCAGCATAAAAAAATAAACTGTCCTTTGGGACAGTTTTTTCCTTTTATGGCGGAGAGAGAGGGATTTGAACCCTCGAGGGCTATTAACCCTGCATGATTTCGAGTCATGTACCTTCGACCTCTCGGACATCTCTCCTCTTATGTTCTCTTGCTTTTGAAAAAGTTTTTTAGTATCTGACTGCATTCGTCCTCAAGAAGTCCTGACTCAACTTCGCACTTGTGATTGAAGCTGTAATCATTTAATAAATTGAGCAAAGAGCCTGCTGCTCCGCTTTTTGGATCCATCGTCCCTATATAGAGCTTCCTTATCCGTGCTTGTAAAATTGCGCCACAGCACATAGCACAAGGTTCGAGGGTCACATACATATCACAGTCACTTAGCCTCCATCCTCCAAGCGCCTCGCTGGCCCTTCTAATGGCTATAATTTCAGCGTGGGCTGTTGGATCCTTGGAAGTTTCCTTGAGGTTGTGACCAGTCGATATAATTTGATCCCCTCTGACTATTACAGCTCCCACAGGAACCTCATCCAAATACAGAGCATTGCAAGCCTGCTCTAAAGCTTTTTTCATAAAAAACTCTTTCATTTGCACTCCGTAATAATAATTATTACTTATGTTATATTATATCTTTTGATGCACGATTGTCAACAATTTGAGAAATGTTGTTTCTTACATAGCTTCCATATAAATCACATTAATGCTTCTACATATTAATAAGTTAGTACTGTATGTGATTTATAAACAGAGGAGTACATTTCGTGCTATCTGAGCCGTGTAAGTTGTTTAGCACGAAATATATACTATTGTGATTGCAAAATAGCTTTTGAAAGCTCTTCCAGGCTCTTCCTGAATGCTTTTAGCTCATCATCCTGTGGATATTTTACTCCATATCTTACTTCCTCATACATGCTTGTGATTCTCTCTAGAGCAGTCTCCTGTTCAGGAACCTGAAGCGCTGTGATATCAAGTATATCCAGAGCAGTATAATTATAGTGCTCAATTATTTTTTTGTTGTGCAGTTTTTTTATAAAATTCTTGTATTCATTTCTAAGCTTATCTGCGTTGTCTGCAGTGAGTGTGAATGCAATCTCACCTGCTACCCTTTTCACTGTGCCTCCAAGCCTTTTTATTAAGCCTGACCCTTTGGATTTTCGCTTGCCTAGTATGAATTCCTTCTCCTCTTGGAAGTCCTCAACGGATTTTGACCTGTTGTATCTGTCAATAAATCTGAACAGCAGATACAAAAGATATGCGCAGATTCCCAGCAGTACCAGAAAGGTCAATGTCTTTCCGATTATTTCGATGATATTTACAACAGTTGGATTGGTTTCATCGACGATAGCTTTGTCAAATCTGTTTGTTAAAGGGTCAACCTCCTTGAAAATCTTATGATATATATTGCCCTCCTCAGGCATATGAACCAAGCTGTATAAATAGTTTAAGCCTATTCCCATCGGATATGAAGCATATACCAGCAGCTTGACTATCAGGTCATATACAAATCCAAATGCAAACGCGAAAGGTTTTATAAATATTGCAAATATCTTGGGTACAGACATTATTACCGTTAAAGCTATCATGCCCACGATTGCAATAATGTCAAAGGCTGATTTCTTATTGTTTTCGTTTTTGCTTATATATTTGAAATGCTTAATCTCAGTCAGCATGTACAGACCCATCAATATATAAAGCATCGCATAGCGTACCAGTTCACTTGATATATTGGAAAAAATGTCTGTAAAATATGCTGCAGCTAAATTCAGTAAAAAGAGAAAAGCTATACCCCTGTTGAAGCTCCCTATAGAATAAATATAAAGTACACTGGATAAGTATCTCATATTTGCTCTGTAATACAGTAATACCAAAATAGCAAACAGTATCGGCAGGGAATACAGGTTGAAGTCTGCCATGACGGATATTGCTGTTTCCAAGCTTGCCAATAGCAGTCCAACAATACTGAATGTCAAAGATTGTTTACGCTTATCAGCATTATTATATGGCAGGAGATTAACTAATAGTCCACATAATGCCGAAATTATGAAAAATAATATGTGGGATGCGCTGCCCCCAATTAATTGATTTACAAACATATAGCCTATATAGAACAGTACTGCCTCTGCGGAGGAAGCCGCAATATACATCAAAAACTCTCTTCTGCTATATTGCTTCATAGTGCTCACCCTCCCGCCTGTAGTAGTACAGGTCTAAATTGAAGGGTACCTCTGCATCAGTTTCTCTTAAGGATATGATGGTTGCTTTGGTCTTGTTTATAGTTTCCATGTCAGCTAGCAAGGTCTCACTAACCTCCGGCGTTACAACGATGACCTCAGTGCCCCACGAAAAATCAGCTACCAGCGTCTGCAAGAGCTCTCTCGACCTGTACTTTTTAAAATAAGTTACCTTTGCCAAGGCGTCTAATATATCTGTCAAATGTCCGTCTCCCGTATCCGGGTCCAATACTATGGATTCAGCCGGTCCCATAAGGTGTGCGTTGGCAGCAAAACCTACTGGAATCCCAGCTTCACTTACCATAACAGCCAGAGAAGCACATACCTCTATTGCCTCCTCCAGTGCATTTATGTCCTCTCTGCTTAAGGAATGCTCTAGGCGCTCCAGGTTTAAAATAATCATAATTTTTTGGTCTGCAGTGAAATCATATTTGTTAACCAAGAGCTTTTGGTTCTTGGCTGTAGCCTTCCAGTTCACACTTTTCAGACTGTCGTTTCCGCTATAATTCCTTACGCCCGTTATCACCATAGGGTCCTCTATAATCCATCTTAGTACAGAGAAATCCCCTTGTATGGTGTTGGCTGGTATAAGAGCTCCCCTAAGGTCCCTGATATTAGGATATACCGAAATATATGATGGAATTTCCTTCTCTATATTATATTCCTCCGTCCCCAAAATGTTAGTTGAAGCTAAAGAAATTTGGCGCACCTGGTAAAACCCCCGTTTTTCCGCCCTAAGGTTGTACCTTCTTGTAATTTTCTGATATGGGAGCAGTGTAAGCATGAAATTATGGGCATAAAGCTCTTCATTCAAAGGCTGTATGTTTGTCTTGCTCTCAAACTCAATACCATTATGAAATTTCTCATCAACGCTCAACCATGTAAGCGGAAGCGCCTTCCTGTTCTCAACAGATAGCTCATATACCAGCTTGTCACCCGGAAAAACTCCCTGACTGTCAAAGCTTCTGGTGATTGTCATATTCTCAAAAACCCTTTTTTTATACAGAACACCTTGAAAATATACAAACACCGCTATAAAACATATAAATAACAGAGCGTTCATAAAATCACTCCTACTGCATTTTCTCGACAGGTACCGGTATAGAGCTGATTATCTCCTTAACTACCATATCTGCATCTGACTTCTTGTGCTTGCTTAAGCCCTTGAGAATTATCCTGTGAGAGAGCACATAAGGGGCCAGATATATTACATCATCAGGTCTTACATACTTCCTTCCGTTTATATATGCATAAGCTTGGCTAGCCTTATACAGCGCTATGCTTGCTCTAGGACTTGCTCCAAGCTCAATTCCTTCATGCTTTCTTGTTCCCTCTATTATGTCAAGTATAAAAGCCGCTATGTCCTTGTTCACATTTGTCTCAGTATATTCCTTCTGCATTTCTATTATGTCCGGAGTGCTGCATACCGCTTCCAAATCCTCAAGAGGACTTTGCTTGTCAAACAGGTCCAGGATTTTTTCCTCCTCTTGTCTCTCCGGGTAGCCCATTTTAACCTTCATGAGAAATCTGTCAAGCTGCGCCTCAGGAAGGGGGAAGGTGCCATAGCTCTCTATGGGGTTCTGCGTAGCCAGTACAAAAAACGGCTTTTCCAGCCTATAGGTCTCTCCTTCAACAGAAATTTGTCTCTCCTCCATACACTCCAGTAAGCTTGACTGTGTTCTTGGAGTCGCACGGTTGATTTCGTCAGCCAGCAGTATGTTTGTAAATAAGGGTCCTCTTCTGAATTGGAACTCAGCTGTCTTTTGATTGAAGTAGTTAATGCCGGTGAGATCTGTCGGCAGCAAGTCAGGAGTAAACTGTATCCTTCTGAAATCACAGCTTATAGATCTGGCAAGAGCCTTTGCCAAGGTGGTCTTCCCTACTCCAGGCACATCCTCCAGAAGCACATGACCGCCGCTTATCAATGCAGTAAGCAGCAGGTCTATGACTTCACCCTTGCCTAAAATCACCTTGCCTACATTATCTCTAGCCCTTGAGGCTATATTTTTATCCATTATCAATTCCCCCAGTAAATTACTTAATAATTATATTTTATTGCACAAAATTTTTAGATTCAATTGAATAAATTTGAAATAAATATTAAGTTACGTTCACAATTTTCAGAATATTTAAATTGTAGATTTATCCCTGTCTCCATTATTCATTTTAGTACAAAAAGAAGCAGAGTATAATACCCTGCTTCTCAAAATTTCTATATTTCTTTATTTTCTTCTTCAATTACAGTTTCTTCAAAAGCTTCTTCATCAGTTTCATATTCATTATCCATAACATCCTCTTGGCTTTCGATTTCCTGAAGCTGTATCTCTGTTTCTGACAGCTTCTTCATTGCCGGCATACCAAGATAGATAGAATAAAGTGCGAAAACGTGGAAGGCAATGCCTAGTAAATCACCGAAAACCAAGAATATGGCACCGTCCAGCGCATATAGTATCATACCTGTTATGAACGCCCATCTTTTTCTCTTAACGGCAATTTTACCTATGACTATAAATATGCCTGCTATAATAAAATCAATGACTCCAGCTACGTATAGAAAAGTGTTCCCCAAGGAGGACGCCATACCGATTCCGACTCCATCGATAAATTGAGTTATCCCAAGGCCTATTATGAAATTGACTCCTCCGCCCAACAGATTTATAACGGTATTAATCATCGATAGTCCTGCAATCCAGTAGAACCAATGTGCACTGTTTTTAATCCTTGACTCCAGCTGAAGCTTTGTTTGAATTAAAGTTGTTTTATCCATTGTTAGCCCCTCCCAAAATATATTGAATCTCTAGTAAAAATAAAGTTAATTATTGCCATATAAAATGCCATATTTCGACATATTACTATTGTATAATATACTATTGAATATAACAATAGCGTCATATAATATATAGATAACGGAATTATATTCCATGATTTCATAGCTTAAAGAATCTGCACAGCTAAGCTTTGCTGTGTAAATAGGGGGGTAGAACAGTTTGAGTAAAGTACTGCTTGTCTTTGATTATTTCAAAGAGACTTTTAATCTAAACAAACAAAATAAGACCTTATATGGTCCGCAAATTGCGCTTATAGCAGTAAAGGTGCTTATGATAGTATTTATAGGCATAGGAATTTACAAGTGGATAGGCATAGAGAATATCAATGAGCTGACATCAATGCAAGGCCGGGAAATCTTCGAGTTTGTATTGAGCCAAGGCTTAAAGATACTTCTTATCGTTCTGCTGTATGCGGGTATTTCAGTATTGGTGGAAGCCGGGCTGCTGAACATGTACAAGAAGGTCGTAACCCAAGGATATACAGAGGGGGCAGACTTCAGGGAGGGCATATCAAAATACTTCCTAAGACTTCTGGCAGGCGAGCTTCTAATACTGCTTTGCTATATAATCGCCAGCCCTTTTTATCTTATTATCGGTATTATCACCTTAACAGTAGGCCTCACAGTTATACCAATCCTGGCCTCCATATTTTTGACTATGTGGAAGGTATCTCTGGTAATGAATGACAAGGGACTCTTCGCATCCATAGGAGACAGCTTCCGCTTTGCCAAGAATAACTTCATACCCTTGGCTTTCCTACAAGTTATACATTTTGCCTTTTCTCAGCCAGCCAGCGGCGGAGGCGGTGGAGGAGGCGGCGGGAATGTTAACCTCCCGAGCAACACTCAGAATCTGCCAAGCGATTCCTTCTTGGATAACCCCGGCGTACAACAAGGGATGGAGGAAGTTATAAAGATATTCAAGATAGCTCTCGCAGTAATGATACCAATAGTTGCAGTAGCTGCAATCGGTGCTTCAATAATTGCAATGATTTTCGAAGTATTCTTCTCCTTAAGCCTTTTTGTAGCGTATAAAAACGGCTTTAATGTGGAAGAACCTGCACCGGAGACAGTTGAAGCCATTGAAGCAGTTGACGGCTCAGAAGAGGCTGATTATACCGTGCTTGAAGAAGGTCAGACAGAAAACCTTGATGCAGCTGAAGACGACGCAGAGAATTCAGATAACGAGGGGGTGGAGCAATAATGTGGTTTGATGAAATAATGGATGACTGCAAGAAAGCTCTTGTAGTAGCAAACAAACACAAAAGCATTTTTGTACCGATATTCCTCAAGGCGGCTTTGGTCATAGTAATAGGAATCTATGTATTCACAGGTTTGTTTTTAAGCATTTTCAAGCATCAATATGATTTTGAATATTTATTTACGGATTTCTCCACAATAGTTGAGATACTGCCTACTTTTATAGGCTTCGGTTTGATTCTGTATCTGTTGATTCTGGTTGGCTTCAGCATATTGGATGTCGGAAGTATAAATATGTTTAGGGCAGCCTTGGATGATACTAAGCCGGGCTTCAGCCATTTCATGGAAGGTATAAAGAAATATCTTCTTAAGGTAATGCTGGGTAAGTTCATATATCATCTTGTAGTACTGATTGCCTCTCCGCTGCTTCTCCTGATATATATGCTGTATGCAATCATAGTAGGGACCCTGACAGGCGGTTGGGGTATAATGTTCCTAGGTGCTTTGATATCTGTATATCTTGGCACATGGGTTACAATTGCAGTACTGGAAGGCTACTCGCCCTTCAAAGCCATTGGTAAAAGCTTTATGCTTGGAACCAAGTATTTCAAAGGCTTGTTTGTGATACTTATTGCTTCAACTCTTATTGCAGCCTACTCAGCAGGTATGTTTGGAATATTGCCTGCAGTGGTAGCAGGCTGGTTCATCGCAGGTGTAGTAGCAACGTATTTCAAGCTGGTTATTATCCAGATATATTACAGGAACAAAGAAAGAATCTAACAGAAGAAGCACGGTAATACCGTGCTTCTTCTTTATTCATAGCCATTTGCGAAGCAAATCCGGCTAAAAGCGAAGGACTCGATGTCCTGAGCTTTTACTCAAAGGCCGTAGCTATAAAATGCCGCTCCTCATGACACTCCCTGCACAATGTCATTAAATCGTCCAGATTCTCGTTTCCCTTTCTTGCATAATTTATATGGTGCACCTCCAAGGGTCTTTCAGCGCAATCAGCGCCGCAGTCTGAACATTTGTTGCCGTCGCGCTTCAGAGCAGCACTTCTGACCAAGTCCCAATGATAAGACTTCAAATAGTCTCTGTAGGGCAGCCTTCTTAGTCTTCTTACTTCTCTTATTGTATATCCGCTTCTATAATATTCATATCTCTTTATAGGGTTGCTAAGTATACTCCTCTTAATGCGCCATCTGTCTATCGCCGCAATTATACCGTCACTTAACTTGAAAACAATATATAGCAACAGTATTATAAGTATATGATATATCACAATATCGCCTCCACTTGTTAGCTTGTCTTTAATTCTGATATTTATCCATGGATTATATATCGTTTCTCACTAACAATTGTAAGACGCTGTCGCATATTGTATAATATTGGTATATAACCCCTGTAATGGAAGCTAAGAGGAGGAATCAGCCATGAAAAAAATCCTGTATATCATAGGCGCGGTAATAACCTTTATGCTGTCATATTATGCCGCTGCAATACTCATTTCCCTGGCTTTCATAGCTTATTATATGTCGCAGGATTACCCTATGTCAGGCACACAGCTTTTTAATATCATACTGTATAACCACAGCTATGCTATAGTTATACTTTCATTCACGCTGCTCACTGCGTTCTATATGCTTTTCTACAAGCTTAAAAAATGCAAAATCTCAGAGCTTATCCAGGTTAAGGCGGTTACCCCTGCTTCTATAGTAATTTCTGTATTTATCGGTTTTTCCTTTTACTTGATATTAAGGTATTGCCTAAGCTTTTTGATAGGCGATGAACAAAGCTTTTATATAAATTTAAGTGATATTTATAACATAAAAATTCTAGACAAGAGTTCCCTGACATACGTCTTGTCCACGCTTATCGCACTACCTGCACTGGAGGAAATAACCCATAGGGGCATACTCTTCAGCATACTCAATAGGAGGCTGAGTCTAGGGCTGTCCCTGATAATTCAAGCTCTGGTATATGCACTTATCTATACCAAGCCCCATGTCATGCTATACATATTCATACTTGGTCTTATTGCAGGTATAGTGTACAATTGGCACAAGTGCATCCTGCTGCCTATAGTCATACACCTTAGCTTCAATGCTGCTGCACTTATAGTAAATACTGCATTTATAAGTAAATTCTACGATACCTACGACACAGTGATTTTCATTGTCAATGCAGCTTTGCTTTTCATTTATCTGCTGTTCTTATACAGGCTTTCAGTTAGGAATGCCCGCAAAAACCTTACTTTGGTTAAGTGAGTGAAAGCAATGAAGCAAATATTAAATTTATTATCAATACTCTTACTCCCTTTTTTAACAACATTATCTAAATTATCACCAATTTAGGTAATATAATGCGTAATGCCTTGTAATCTGTTTTTTATTTTGACAAGAACCTCCGAAGATAACATATAAATATAATAGGAATTATTTTAGGGGGGTTGTTGATATGAAATTTGCGCGGGAGTTTGGCTTTCAGTGCTTTGTATTTGTAGTTCTGATATGTCTTTTACTTGTCGGTTGGGATCTCAGCCGGCCTATTATTAACACCGAAACTGCAATAAGGGCTGAAGATGTGGTAGAGTGCATAGTATATCCGTTTACAAACACAGAAGATGATAACAGTGGGGAATTTGACGAGATATCAGCGCCTGAATTTCACTTTTTTACTAATATTGTGATTCCTATTACAATCTATATATTGTGTGCAGGAGGCATGATTTATCTACTCATAGAGAATCTAAGGCTTCTGAAGGTCTGCTCTTACCAGAGTGCACCGGGAAGATTCCTCTGGATAGTTTGGCTTATTGTCTTGGGGGCTGCGGTATTGCTTCCTGTTATATTCGGTGCACAGCTAATTATGAAGGGGGTAATACTGGCAGTCATTGCTACTGTCATTTTCCTTTTGATTCTAGGTATTATTACAAGGCTAAGCCATCTCAAGTAAACGCTCAGGACATCGAGTCCTTCGCCTTTAGCCGGATTTGCTTTGCAAATGGCTAATAACAAAAAATACCGCAAATAGCTTGCGGTATTTTAAAGGCTGTGCAGTATAATGCACAGCCACTTTTATCATTGAACCTTTTCAATTTTTGTTATAACCATTTGCCCCTGTTCGTTTTGTATATAGGAGAATTTCACTTTATCTCCGTCATTGATGCCTTCCATTTGATCCAGCACGTCAGAAACTCTGAAAGCCACAGCGTCAGATGGAGTCATTTGAATCTCTACAGAATTATTATCAATCCATCCGTTTAGTTTACCCTCTGCCTCTTTTGCCTCAGGAGCTATCTTTTCAACAGCGTCACCGCTGGGTTGGTCAGTTGGGGCAGGAGCTGGAGCAGCATTCTCTTGAGGAGCTGCAGTATCAGGCTGTTCAGCCGGTTGTGTGCATCCTGTAAATATTGCTGTGAGTGTTACTAGCGCTAATGTTATAGCCATTACCTTTTTCAACTAAAATCACCTCTATTTTTTATTATATATATTTCGTGCTAAACAATTTACATGCTTCAGATAGCTCGAAATGTATTCCGCTATTTATAAATCGTACAAAGTACTGACTATTTAAGATGTAGAAGCATTAGTACGATTTATATACACAGTTTTGACGTAAAAATACCGATAAAGTTTCATTGGCACATCCTCTATGAAGTAAAATGCTATTTTGCATTTTTACCCAAGAGCTCCAGAGTATGATTAATAAGCTCCATCCCACCCCATTTGCCATGTCCCGGAATTACAATCTCTGCATCAGGGTATCTTTCTTTGACCTTGCTGACTGAGTCCGGCCATTGAGCTAGGTTAGCATCCCCCGTACTCCCTGCGTCCTTTGATTCTACAGATTTTATCAGGCAGCCGCCAAACAGCACCTTATACTCAGGAAACCAGACAGTAATGTTATCACTTGTATGACCTTCTCCCGGATAAAATACCTCAAGGCTTACACCTCCGAGTATGATATTGGGGTTTTCATCAAGCTTTGGCGACGGCTTACTAAAACCGTTCTTCTCTGCCTGTTGTATGGTCATTGCTGTGCTTCTCACATCTATCTTATTTTCCAGCAGCGTATCAATCCCGCCAATTCTATCGCTATGAGCATGAGTTATAATAGCTAAAGCAATATCTTGATTGAACTTTTCTTTGGCCAGCTTAATAAGTTCCTTGGTTTGTTCATTATTCCACGGAGTGTCTATCAAAATTAAGCCCTCTTGTGTAACGGCAAGCATTCCATTGGAAGGGGTCCTGCTTCCGTTGTAGTTCTCATAAGATGTATGCACCCACAAGCTCTCATTTATCTTGGTCAGCTCTACGTAGCTTGAATCTGTCGTTCCACTTGCAAGTACTTCTTCCGGAGGAGCAGTATTTATTGACTTAACCTCCTTACTTGTGCAAGATGTAAGTGCAAAGACCGTTAATATTAAACATAACAGTAAATATATTCTTTTCATAAGTCCTCCTTATAATACTTATACTTTTTTGGAATTTAGGTAATCCTCATTATCGATGACAATTTCCGTTATATCCCGGTCACCAAGTCACATCATACACGACCTAAGTGTCCAAATAGCTGCATCTTTTTTGATGTAATATCACAGATTATGATAATTCATCATCCATTAATTGTCAATTAATATGATTATATACATATAAAAATCCTTGCCCTGAACAATTTTCTATATCAAGAATAATTGAAAAAGGTAATTTGGGAACTTTGTCGAATTATGTTAATCTAACATAATATTGAGAATGGAGAGATAGCAATAATGACCATTAGTCAAGGCAATAATTCTTATCAAAGACGCAGCACAAAATGTAGAAGCATCTACGTTCTTATCCCAATCTTTACCTTATTGTTCTTCAATTTATCTATTCTGCTTATCCAGGCTTCTTCGCCAGTCATTACAAGGGATATATCAGATTATAGACTAGAAAATGGCAGCTTGGTGAATTTTTCTTTCAATAAAAGCTTAAGGCAGCCAATCATCCGGGTTTCCCATAAGGTAATGCCGGGAGAAACGTTATACAGCATCTCAAGAAGATACTTCAATTCCAATGAGTTTGCTCAAAGAATAGCACAGGATAATAAAATTTTAAAGCCGAGTGTAGATTTAAAAGCCGGGAATCTACTAATAATTTCAAATCCAAAAATAATTGATGTCTATAAGGTCAATGCAGGAGATACAGTTTTCAGTATTACTCAGCAATACTTCAATCGTGAGTGGTATACCAGCTATGTACAATATATCAATGGTATAAATAATCCAAGCATCGATGTAAAAGCCGGGATGAAGCTTCTGCTGCCATCAGCCAAAGCGACTACAGTTTATACAGTACAGCCTGGAGAAACTCTATTTAAGGTTGTTTCAACCAACTTTAAGGCAGCCGCGTACCAAGACTTAATAATCAAATATAACGGAATTAATCCCGCAGCCTTAAAAAGCGGGGTTGATATTAAAATCCCCAATCCTTTCTATACTCAAGAAGTAGCAGCCAAGAAAAGTTATAATTACTATATCGAAATTGACAAGTCTAAGAATACCCTAACTCTCTTTAAAAATAATGAGTTGGTTCGTTCTTTTATGGTAGCAACAGGCAAAAGTAAAAAGTTAACTCCTGTGGGAACCTTTAAAATAGCCAATAAAATAAAGGACCCCTGGTATTCCCCTAAGAGTATCCCGGGAAAAGATCCTCTGAATCCCCTTGGCACCAGGTGGTTAGGACTGGATGTTCCCAATACTGGCGGGACAAAGTATGGTATCCATGGAACGAACAATCCTGCTTCCATAGGCAAATATGCAAGTCTGGGATGCATCCGCATGAATAACAGAGATGTGCAATGGCTGTATGACCATGTACCTGTCGGTGCTGTGGTTATTATAAAAAACTAATGCAAAAATCCTTCTGTCCACATAAAACACCTTCTGACGCTGCATCATCAGAAGGTGTTTTACTTATTAGCATTTCCTGTTAAACTGAGAATTTGTAGTACCTGCATTATATTCTACGGATATTTTCTATCCCAACTGAAAACAATCTCAATAAAAAAAGGGCTTACTAACTTTTTCAGCAGTAAGCCCTAAAACTAAAACATATTATATTTTCTCAACTGTGTACTGTTCAAAACAAGACTTTAGATTTATTTATCAATAACTTGCACAATAGGCAAGCCATTTTCCAACTTTATGTTCAATGTTATTTCAATCTCAGTGCCATGGACTTGAACTCATCCATGCTCACAGAGCCTTTTTTCTGTGTGCTAAGCTTTTTAACCTCGTCAAGAAGGATATCAACTTTATCACTTGAGACTTCTAAATTTAACTGTCCAAGAGCAAATTCGATGGATTTCTTACCACTCTTTTTACCCAATGAAACCGCTCTCTCACGTCCAACCACTTCCGGTGCATAACCTTCAACTGATGGAGGATATGACAGCATTTGTGCTACAACCAGACCGCTCTCGCGAGTAAATACCATATCACCGACTACCGGACGCATTGGTGATACAGGAACCTTTGTAATTTCTTCAACAAGCTTACTTAAATCAAATAATTTATCCAGCTTTAGGTTTGTTTCAATTCCATATAAGCCATGGAGCGCGATAGCAAGCTCTGCTATATCAGCATTACCGCTCTTTTCGCCAAGACCATTTACTGTAACATGGGCAGAATCTGCTCCTTCTTTCAAGCAAGCTAATGTACATGCCACTGCAAGACCAAAGTCATTATGACAATGCACTGCAACAGGCACATCTACCCATGACTTAACCAATTTTGTCATATAACCCATAGCTTCAGGTGTAGCAACACCTAGCGTATCAACAAGTACAATTTCATCAGCGCCGCATTCTTTTACTGCTGTCTGATAAGCCTTTTTGAGGAATTCAGGATTTGCACGAGTAGCATCTACTGCAAAAAAGGCTGTATATAGATTTTCCTGCTTAGCTGCACTTACAGCGTCACGAATTCTCTTTAATACAACTTCTTCACTAGCATCCCATGCTTTCATTTTTTCTGGACTGGTATATGTTTCTAATACAGTATGTTTTACACCAGTTTCAGCAATTATCTTAACATCATTAACTACACATCGTCCGAAACCCCAAATTTCAGAACCCTTAACTTCCTTCACTATGTTTGCTACTGCAATCCTGTCTTCCTCACTGCTTGCCGCAAAGCCCGCCTCGATACGATCAACGCCGGCCTCTGCCAGTTTCTTTGCTATTCTGAGCTTGTCCTGTGCATTTATACTTACACCGATACTTTGCTCGCCGTCACGAAGAGTTGTATCATAAATCTTGATTTTCTTCATGCCTTCCAATTGTTTTTTTACTTCTGGCATATCATTGTAGTTACTTAACCAGAAATTTTGTCTTTCCATTGTATCACCCCTGTTATAATATACTTGTACTCTTTATGGTACAAAAATTAACTTCTTGAAGCTTCAAAGCATACTTGCAATATCTTTTATGCAGCAGCTTAAATCTTATAAGCCGAAACTAAGCTGTTAAGTGAATTGTGTATATGTTTTCTCATTTTTCTTTCAGCTTCGTCTGGATTTTTTTCTTTCAAGGCTTCAATAATTTCAAGATGTTCCGTTAACCCATTTATATATCTATCTGGTGCTTCTTTTGCAAGAAGCGTCATCCCGTTAATTTTAAATTTTAATGATTCAACTGTTTTTATGATTAATTCATTGCAGGATGACTGTAAAATAAAATCATGTAATATTTGTCCATTTTCATAGGACTGCCTTTGCTCTTCCTCATTTAGAAGCTTCACATTTCGGGGAAAATCTTTTTCAATTTCCAGGAGCTTCACCATATCCAGTCTTTCACAGGCAAGACGTGCGGCCATACCTTCAAGAGCTTCTCTCATTTGTGATATCTGTATAATATCACTTAAATCAAGCCTTGTAACAATAACGCCCTTACGAGGTATGCTCCTGACAAATCCTTCGCTTTCCAATCTGGAAAAAGCTTCTCTGATAGGAGTCCTGCTTACACCCAGTTGTTCAACCAGTTCATGCTCCAGCAGTTCTTTGCCAGGTCTATACAGCCCTGATGCAATTCCCTCTTTAATCTTTGTGTAAGCAATCTCTTTTAATGACTTCTTTGGATTTCCTATTAATATCATCCCCTTTCCTCACATATTTCCATTCTAGAGAATATGCTTTACGCATACGTGTTGTATACACTCTGTATACAACACGTATATTTCAAATTTCTACACTCAGTTCCAAAATCCTTCATATTTTTTAAATTATTTAAATATTTTTTTA
>JAQZBM010000010.1 GCA_029238945.1 Clostridia bacterium | reverse complement strand
GGTTATTTCATAAAATTGCTTAAAGGAAGCATGAAAGGAATGAACTATAGAATATACGGGTATGTACTGATGGATAACCACTATCATATCATTCTTCAGGTGTTTGAAAAGAAACTACAAGAAGTAATGCACCAGATAAACAATAAATACAGTAAATATTTTAACTACAAGTATAAAAGAGTAGGACATGTTTTTCAAGGAAGATATAAAGCTATGATGGTACAAGATGAGAGATACCTACTATCATTACTTCGCTATCTGCATCAAAATCCATTAAAAGCAGGGGTAAGCAAAAGTGTAGGAGAATATAAGTGGAGCAGTGACGTATTTTATAGGACGAATAATAATGGTTTTATATCGATAAATACTATACTGGACATGCTGTCAAAGGATAGAAAAGAAGCAATCAATAAGTATATAGATTACATGAAGCAAGAAGAAGAGACTGACTATGATAATGTGAAGGTGGTAGGCGAAGAAGCTTATCAGATCATGTGTGGAACAAAGAAAAAAGTGGAGCACAAGAAGCGATTGGATGAAATACTAATTGGGCTGGGAATAAGCCGTGAAATATATGAGCTTATAAAAGGCGGTAGTAGAAGAAGAGAATTAACGGTGTACAAGGTCGTATATTTAAAAGAAGCGATAGGATTGAATTATATATATGAAGAGATGGGGCGCAATATAGGCATAACAGAATCCGCAGTAAGATGCTTGATTAGCAAGTATAAATAACTGCGAAACTGCGGTGCAAGGCACCAGAAACTGCAGTAAATATATTTAGAAAATGGCAATCTAAGAAAGCTGTGGGGTGTAAAAATGATTAAAAACATAAATAAAATTCTGTTATTCACTCTAGTTACTTCAGGTATATTAGTTATTATCAATCGTTGTATTAGTTTTACCTTCTATACTATACTATCGAATAATTATAATTTGAGAGAAGTCTTTCTAGTTTGTCAAACACTAGTATCCTTCCTATTGTGGTTATTAATTGGGAATATATTGAAGCATAATATCTGCACTGAAATAAATAAAGGATATAAAATTTGGATATATATAGCCAATTTAGTTACTATAAGTATAATAATTATCATTGTAAACTATATTGGGTCTGCTTCAGGATATAGTCCGGTTTACGAGAATAATTTTATATTTTCAAGTTTTATAGGACTAAGAAATGATTGGTTTGGTTCTATCTATTTTATTATTATTAATTTTTTATATACAGGAAATCTTATAGACGAACAAATTATTGGCGTAGCTTATTTTCTATCAACGGTATTTATCATATTAGGTGTCATTTGTGGCTTCAATACAAGACAAATTATAAGAAGAAGTGTTAGAAAATCAAACTCGTGAAATTAATTGAATATAGAATTAGGCAGGAGGAAGCAGATGGAAAGATATTTTTCAGATGGGATATTTATGCCAATAGTATTAGCTCTAATATTTCTATGGGGAGCATTTAATAATATTTATGGAGCGCTAAAACGACCTCATAAGTTTCTTAGGCAGTGGCACACAAATTTGACAACAGATATTCTAGGTGAAGAAAATGCAAAAGTTTGGTTTATATTTTGGGGTATTGTATCTGGCATTATAGGAATTGCATTACTTTTGCTTCTTTTGTATGTATATATAAAAGTTAATTATTTAGTTGAATAGAATAAGTGCTAGGAAACCTTCAGCACTGTTGGAAAATGCCGAATAGTATAGCAGGTCAAGGATAAGTACCAGACAAGAACGTTATCAAGTTATTGAAACAGCACACTCGTTGTGGGAAGATATGTATAATATCAATTCCGCAATGGGTGTGCTTTCTTATGGGAAGAAATTCACATGAAGAAGAACCTGAAGAAGTAGCCGACTACTACACCTTTGACGATGCTGGCAGACTGGTAGAGATAGTGGAGCACATGGCAAGAGGACAGACGATCCTAAGTACCCCGAGGGCATAGACCTGAACAATCCAGAGGTATTCCAGGTAACAAACTATGTAAATGATATAAGCTTGGAGAACGAAGAGGTGCTTATGACCTCCGATGTTGACGGCAACTACAGAGGAGTATACACTTATGGTATAGAATGGATAAGTGTGTAATAATTGGATTAGCGCGAGATATGAGGTTGATTATGATCTTTTAGAAGATGTAAGAAAGCCTGTTAATATGGGTGAATATGAAGTTAATATAGTTAAGAGTGCACTTGTCGGAAGTGAACATTTAGCAATTAAAGGGTGATGTTGTATGAAAAAGTTCCAAAAGGATGATAAATCTAAAAAAGATGACTATATTGAAAAAATGCGGGAATGGCAAGAGCATCAATATGATCCTGGCTACTATACAGGGGGAAATATACCTCCTGTGATTACCCATACTGGCAGACCAAAATTACTTGGATGGGTTTATGTTATTTCATCAATTGTTTCTGCAATAATTATGATAGGTATAGTCATGTTTATTTTTAGCATAGAACACATAATTCCTATTATTTTGTTAACAACATTTTTTTATGGATTATTCATTATACAATTTTTTGCTGGAGTTAGATTAATAAAGAGGGGTAAAACAGAGACCTATCCAGGGATAAAAAAGAACTTACTTAGAATTTGCTTTGGAATAGTAGTGATTTTAGTTTTATTTTTGGCTATTAACTCAATATTTTTGGAAAAAGTAAATTCGATAGTTGTTAATAATGAAGATAACATTTTATTTTTAGAAGAATATAATAAAAGCTATCTAGTTCTTAATGATAGAAAGCTTGTATTGGAATGTAATGAATCAGATTATCTTGATGTAATGAAGGCTAGAATGGCGGACGGAAAGGAGTCTTTTAATATAAAATATGAGTGGAATCTATTAAAGCCGCATAAAGGTAAGGCTATTAAGGTTGAAAATATAGATTAAGTACAGGGGGGACAGATACCCAGAGTACACTTATAGGATAAAAGTATCAGGGAAGCCTCCGGTGAGGCTGTGAAATGTCGTATGATGTCATAAGAACTATAACAGAATCCACAGTAAGATGCTTGATTCGTAAGCGAAAATAACTGCAAAACTGCAGTATCTGGCACCAAAAGGGGTGTTCGAGTGAGGTAAGTATGGAGGGAATAGACATAAAGAGAGTAATCAATATTATAGCTGTAATCGCATTTACATATTTGTATGTACATTATATTGCACCTATTATAAATGCATATACCCATAGTTTTATATTAAGTTGGGGAATTGCATTATTACTTATTGGAATTTGGGGCAATTTAGTTAAACTTACACTACTAAAGTCTGTTTTTTATACAGATAGTTATAAAATAGAAAATTACTTTTGGATAGTAATAGGTGCTATTTTGATATTAGTTGGAGTTTTAAAGGTAGTATTATACTATTAGAATAAGTACCAAGTAGCAAAGTTATCCGCTATTTAGTTGAATATTATAATGCATAACCCCTTATGGTGATATAGGATAATCATATTATCAGAGGGAATGTTTTTATGGTAATGGCATACAAGCTAGGAACAATCCAGCACCATATCTTCTCAAGCCAATCAAACAGTATAATGGCTTTATATTTACAATAAGTGAGGAAAGACTATGTTGAAAATAATACTATTTGTAAAGCGAATAGTAAATTTATTATTTATATTAATATCAGCTATTGGTTTTGGCGTAAGTGTGGCATTAAACATTTTAATATTACTAGGATATAATAGTTCTATATACATAGTACCGGTAATGCTGGGGATGCCTATAGTTTTTACTCCTAGTTTCATTATAACGATTATTAAGATCGACAAAGATAAGGGAACTAAGAAAAAGAGATACTGGAATAGTTTTGAGCCGGCTATGAAAAATGTACCAAATTGGATGATATCAATTTTGAGTATACTTATTTTCTATATAATTTTTATGATATTTTTATCATCATTATCACCTGACGGCTTATTATTATCAACTGATTATTTTGAAATAATAGTTACGATTGAGTTTATGATATTTTATTATGTTCCTTTTCTTGTATATTTATCAAGCTTCTTAGAGGTATATCGTAAGAAACAGTCAAAGAAAACTAAGCGAAAAGGATAGGGCTAGGCATAGTACTTTAATATATAGGAAGGCTCCGAAAAACTCCATATGAAAAATAGAACTATGCATTTGAATTTACAAAGTCCTAGAATCATTTTTAAGACATTTAGATAAAGTATAGTAAAAAATCAGGATTGAGGTGAAAGTTATGAGTCCAGATGTGTCTGAAATGCTATTTTATTTGATTTTAGCCTCAGCAGTCTTTATTTGGACAGCGTATCGTTATATATATGGGGTTTTAAAGAAGCCACAGGAATTTCTAAAAAGATACTATACATCCACATCTAAGATGATTTTTGGAGAGGATTTTGCATTGGGGTGGTATTTAATACTTGGAGTAGTATTTGCAATCTTAGGAGCATTTTCAGTTTTTGCTCTTATTTATTTTCTAATAACTGGTAGAGTAATATTCGTGACATAAGGTAAGTATCAGAGAAACCTCTGGTACTACTGGGGAATGCCGAATAATTTTGCAGGTAGAAATCCTTTCTGATAAGGCTTAAGAAATTAATATTGTTGAAAGCGCCTTGATGAAGCATGATATTTGCAAATAAAGGGTGATGTTATATGAAAAAGTCCCAAAAGGATGATAAATCTAAAAAAGATGACTATATTGAAAAAATACAGGAATGGCAAGAGCATCAATATGACCCTGGCTATTATATAGGGGGGAATATACCCCCTGTGATTACGCACACTGGCAGACCAAAGCTGCTAGGATGGTTTTGGGTTATTTCAGCTATTGTGTCGGCTATAATTGTTGGTGTGATGTTAAAAGCGGTTTATGAAGCAGAAGAGATAGTGTCAATTCTTATTATAGCAGTACCGCTTTATGTGCTAATTATCTTTTATTTTATTGCTGGGATCAGATTAATTAAAAAAGGTGCGGCAGAGTCTTATACAAGAGCAAAAATGTTTTTAATAAAAGTTTGCTGCGGAATAGCGGTTGTCTAGTTTTATTTTTAGTTATTAATACCATGTTCTTAAAAAAGGAAGGAACAGTGATTATTGATGATGTAAATAATATAATGTTACTAAGACAAGATAAGAATAACTATATAGTTCTTAATAATGAATCTGTTACATTGGAATGTAATGAATCAGATTATCTTGATATATGGAAAGCCAAATTGATAGATGAAAATGCGTCTTATAATATACAGTACCAGTGGAATCTATTAAGCCCACATAAAGGTAAGGCTATTAAAGTCAAAAGGATAGATTAAATGCAAGGATATAGTGTTTAGGATAAGTTCCAGTGCAGTTGGGAAATGCCTAATATTGTAATAGCAAAGCCCCTTTGGTAATATTAGGATAAGGATATTGCCAGAAGGGCATTTTTCATCCTATGCAGGCAGGCTGGTAGAGATAGTGGAGCACAACGGCAAGGGACAGGAGAATGCTCCGGGACAAAACAAGGACGAGGAAAAGGGAAACGGAAACAGAAACGGCAATCGCAACAACAGGGAATATGGTGCCAGGGGAGGCTCCGAAAAACTTCATATGAAAAAAATAAAACTATGGTAGTAAAAAAGCTATATAAAGTTCCTATAGGGGTGAAGGGTAATTAAAGAAGAATATTTTGATAGGGAGAATTCATTTATTCGCATCCGTTTTTTACCCTTATAATTTCTACGAGGTGATGAAAGATGATAGATAAAAAAAACAACTTACAGCGAACACTTTAGAGGTAGCTTCTACAACCTGTTATTGGGGAATGGATGTTCTTCAATACCCAGGAGATGAAGTAATGCAGGATTGGTGGTCTAATTCACCATTGTATTACACAGGATTTTACCTTGCGCCAGCCCCTTATCAGTCATACACTGGATGGATGAATAAAAGAGAAACTCTTGTAAATCAAGGGTGGGGATTCTTACCACTTTATGTTGGAAGGCAATCAGATAGTTCATATTTAACGGCAGAACAAGGTAAAATAGATGCACAAGATGCCGCTACATTGGCAAGTAATGCTGGTTTCCCTTCACTTTCTTATATCTATCTTGATATAGAACAAGGAGGAATAATATCCAGTAAATTCATTGATTATATCAAGGCTTGGGTATCTGAAATTAATACGAATACTTCATATTGGTCAGGTATTTACTGCTCATACAGTGATACTGCTGATCAGATTAAAACTGCTATTGGCAGTACAACGTGCAGATTTTGGGTATTTAATCTAAACTATACAGGAACTCCTGGTTCGGGTACTGCTCCTGATCCAACCAATAGTGGTGTTAGCTTTGCTACAACATGGCAACTTGAACAAAACATCTCAAAAACTTATGGATCAAATACTCGTACGATAGATGTAGATACATCATCGCTGATTGATCCATCAAAATAATATAATGAGTAATAGGCTTCTACTTTTATAGTAGAAGCCTACTTATTTTTATTCTATATTGACATTATAAATGAGATAAATTACCATTTATGTATAAGTAAAAATATAGAAAAGAGATGATTTGACAATGAGGTTGGATTCAATCTTTCTAATGATAATTGTTGTAATTGTCAGTTTAACAGGATGTACTGCAGATAAACAAGACTCAAAAGCGAGTATCCCTGCACCAGCAGTTGATATAGGTAATAATAATTTGCCAGCCTTGTTACCTACAATAGACGATGCAGAATATAGTGAAGAAATAGCCTTTACGAACGGTTATAAAAGTAATTTGATTGAAGACGAAAGATACATTATTGTTGAAGCAGGTGCTTTAAAAAATGACCCAAAACAAGGAGTGGCAATTATTAAAACCATAAATAAGGATGGAACAATAATAAAAGAAGAAAAGCTCTTAACTCCGGAGAAACATGGTTCCATAAAAATTGATTCAATTAATGCTTTTAATATGGAAGTTACGGCGGAAGATGGTTTTAAGTGGATATTGAATGTTTATGACGGTTTTAGAACAAAGGCACAACAGTAAAGAATATAGTGACAGACACCATAGATTCTACAATAAAAAAATATAGGCATAAATACAAATTATCGTAATAACTATAGAACAAGCAGTAACCGTCGTGCCTGGCACCATAAGGGAGAGTGAATGATTATGCTGGAGCGTAAAATAATAGAGTTTATTGAAACACAAAAGGGCAACGTAGCCGTCGTAGTGAAAAACCTGAAGACAATGGAGGAAATCAGGATTAATGAGAATCTGGTATTTCCCTCCGCAAGCACCATTAAGCTTGCAATAATGTCAGAGCTCCTAAACAAAGTAAATGAAGGAGCTATAAATCTGGAGGATACCATAGAACTGACAGAGGGTATGAAAACCGGCGGAGACGGCATACTCAAAGAGCTGATGCCAGGGCATAGATTTGCACTGGAAGAAATCATGACGTTGATGATTATTGTAAGCGATAATATGGCTTCCAATATACTCATTGATTTACTGGGGATGGATAATATAAATGCGGCGATAAGAAATCTTGGGCTTGGAAGCACCAAGCTTCAGCGCAGGATGATGGACTCCCGGGCTGCCAAGGAAGGCAGGGAAAACTTGACAACTGCAAAGGATTTGGCACATCTGCTGGAGCTCATTTATCAAGGTCAAAACATCAACAAAAAGTACAGCGATATGATGCTGGACGTTTTAAAAAGGCAGCAGGTGAGCGGGAGACTGGATTTATACTTGCCGGAGAAGGTCGTAACAGCACATAAGACAGGCGACCTGGATAGGCTTGAGCATGATGCGGGGATAATATATCTGCAGGACCGCGAATATATAATTTGCATCCTGACCAATGAAACAGAGACAAATAAGGATGGACGGGAGATAATAGGCAAAATATCTAAGATGGTATATGAAGAATACGTATAGGCAGCTGTGAAAAGATCCTTCACTGCGTTCAGGATGACAGTAGTGGGTCTTTCATCAAAAGGACCAATAGCAATCTTTAGTGCAATATAAATAGCGTTGTGTAAAAATTTATACAATTCTATGCTACAATATACATGAGGTGATAAAAATGATTATAGTGGTATCAAAAAGTGAAATACGAGAAGGAAAACTTGCGGAGTACAAGGGCATAGCTGCAAGGCTTGTAGAGGAAACCAGGAAGGAAGCAGGCTGCATATCCTATGATTTATGCCAGGATATAGATAACTCCAATATTTTGACCTTCGTAGAGAAGTGGGAAAGCATGCAGGCCTTGGACGCACACATGCAAACACCCCATTTCACAGAAATAGTACCAAAACTGAGAGAAATGAGAGTAAGCTCAGAGCTTAACAAATATACACAAATCTAAGCAAAGCTTTACATAAGTTTCTGTCTGTCGGGCCCCGGAAAGGGGTCTTTTTCATTTTATAGGAAAGTATAACTTTCCTCATTACATTCGAAAAAGGCACATGGTCTTCAAATGCGGCCGCAGCCGCCTTTGTTCTTGATTAATAATATCCTAAATAGTAGAATAAGAATATAATAATCATAGTAAATATAATAAGCCTGTGTCCTCGCACATGCGCAATTAGGAGGGAATCGGATGCAAGAAAAATTAAACGTCGCTGTCATATTCGGAGGAAAATCAGGAGAACATGAAGTGTCCCTCATGTCAGCAACCAACGTAATCAACGCAATGGATAAAAGCAGATATAACATATACATGATAGGAATAACCAAGAAGGGCCAATGGATGCTGTATCAAGGTCCTGTGGAGAAGCTTCCGGACGGCAGCTGGGAAGCAGAGGCAAGAGGCATTGACAATCGCCGGCTTATTGACATGATGCTGGGGTCCATATTGGAGGAAAACTATAAACCCAAAATTGACGTGATATTCCCTGTACTGCATGGACCAAACGGTGAGGACGGGACAATTCAGGGCTTCTTTGAGATGCTAGGGATTCCTTATGTAGGCTGCGGCGTTATAGGCTCTGCTCTTGGCATGGATAAGGCAATATCAAAGCAGCTTTTTGAGGATGCCGGATTGAAAACTGCAAAATACGTGGTGGCATATAAATACGAGATTCAAGACAATCTGCAAGTCGTTATAGACAGAGTTGAGGCCGGCTTCCAATATCCTGTGTTTGTAAAGCCGGTAAATATGGGCTCCAGCGTGGGCATTACCAAGGCTCATGACAGACAGGAGCTGGAGAAGGGACTGAAGGAAGCTGCACGCTTTGACAGGAAGCTTCTTATTGAGGAATATATAAACGGCAGAGAGATTGAATGCGCTGTTTTGGGCAACAATTATCCTGAAGCCAGCGGAGCGGGAGAGATAATTCCGAGCAAGGAGTTTTACGACTACGAAGCAAAATACTTTGATGACGGGAAATCTGCACTGGTTATACCGGCGAAGCTTACAGAGGAGCAGGATAAGACTATCCGAGATGCTGCCATAAAGGCATTTAAGGCATTGGACTGCTATGGTATGGCGAGAGTAGACTTTTTCTTGGAAAAAACTACAGGAGAGATATATATAAACGAGATAAACACAATACCGGGCTTTACAAGGATAAGCATGTACCCGAAGCTGTGGGATACAGCAGGACTCAGCTACAGTAAGCTTATCGACAGGCTTATAGAGCTTGCGCAGGAAAGGTACAACGAAACAATATAATATTAATTCTTGAATAAATTCAAGGTTTGAAGTACCATATATATAATACAAAAAAATGGCAGGGGGAGGAATAAGTATGGAGAACAACAACGGGATACTACTTGAGAGCGGAACAAATGAACTTGAGATAGTTGAATTTACTATAGGAGACAACACCTTTGGAATCAATGTTGCAAAGGTCAGGGAAATCATGCCCTTTGAAAAAATTACAAAGGTACCCAACTCACATCCTTGCATAAAAGGCATTTTTAAACCTAGAGATACTATCATCACTGCTATTGACCTGCCTAAGTATCTGAATATGTCTGCTTCTAAGGATGAGAACAAGGACATGCTGATTATCGCTAACTTCAACAAGCTGTACATAGCATTCCAAGTCAATGCAGTAGTAGGCATACATAGGATTTCCTGGACTCAGATAGAGAAGCCGGATCAAACTATATACGGCGGCAAGGAAGGACTTGCAACAGGTATAGTAAAGCTGAACAACAAGCTTATTATAATACTTGACTTTGAAAAGATAGTTGCAGATATCAGCCCGCAGACAGGAATTCAGATATCTGAAATAGACCGTATGGGTCCTAGAGGAAGAAGCAGCAAGCCTATCATCATAGCTGAGGATTCGGAGCTGCTTACAAGGATGCTGATAGAGGCTCTTACCAAAGCCGGCTACACAAATGTAACTGCTAAAGCAAACGGTAAAGAGGCATGGGAGCTTCTTGAGAGCATAAAGACAAGCGGAGGGAAGCTGGAGGAAAAAGCAGCCTGCCTGATAACCGATATTGAGATGCCTCAAATGGACGGGCATCACTTGACCAAGCTGGTGAAAGAGGACGGAAGCCTGAAAAGACTGCCTGTCGTTATCTTCTCATCCCTGATTAACGATGAAATGAAGAAAAAGGGTGTGAGCCTAGGTGCTGATGCACAGGTCACAAAGCCTGAGATTGGCAACTTGGTAGGCATAATCGATAAATTGATATTGTAGCAATAAGAGGTGGCAGGGTTTATACGAGTTGTTGAAGTCTGCTGCCTTTCGTATGTTTATGGAGGGGTAATATGGATTCAAGACCGATTGGTGTATTTGACTCCGGTATAGGAGGACTTACAGTAGTAAAAGAAATAATGGAGCAGCTGCCAAATGAAAGCATAGTATATTTTGGAGATACAGCCAGAGTACCCTATGGAACTAAATCTAAGGAAACAGTTACAAGATACTCCTTCCAATGTATAAGATTTCTGCTGGAGAAAAAGGTTAAGGCTATAGTAATAGCCTGCAACACAGCCAGTGCATCAAGCTTGGACTCAGCGCAGCAAAGCTTTGACATGCCTATCATAGGGGTGGTGGAGCCTGGCGCTATATCTGCTTGTCAGGTAACAAAGGCAAACAGGATAGGCATCATCGGTACAGAGGGAACTGTATCCAGCGGAGCCTATGAAAAGGAAATAAACGTTATAAATAACGATGTAAAAATACTGCTCAAGGCGTGCCCGCTCTTTGTACCTATAGTGGAAGAGGGCTGGCAGGATACAGAAATTGCAAGACTTACAGCCAGAGAATATCTGGAGGGCATCAAGGATAAAGGCATAGATGCTTTGGTTATGGCATGTACCCACTATCCACTGCTGGAGAAAACCATCGCAGAGATAATGGGAGACAAGATTAAGCTGGTGAATCCGGCTTATGAAACAGCCAAGTCCTTGAAGGAAATGCTTCATCAACTGAACATCCAAAACAAGGCTGCGAAGAAATCAACCTACGAGTATTATGTAAGCGATAATCCGGTCAAGTTTAAGAAGGTTGGAGAAAATTTCTTGAGTAAGCCTATACCGTATGTGGAAAAGATAGATATTGAGAAATACTAACAGAGAGGTAAAAATGAGTCAGGGTAAAAATGTCAGTATTCATACAAAGACCAGCCAGATTGATGCAGATGGTCAAAAAAGCGATATGGAATTTTTCGCAGAAGGCAGCTACAAAGAGATTGGCGGGACGAAATATTTGACCTATAAGGAATCAGAGATATCGGGCATGGAGGGTACAACAACCACCATCAAAATCAATCCTGACCACTTGAGCATCATAAGATTCGGAAGCATAAACTCAAAGCTTGAGTTTGTGAAGGATACCGTTACCAGAACAATGTATTCCACTCCCTATGGACAGTTTGATATAATTATAGATACAAAGCTTCTTGAGATGGATATACAGCAGGAGGAAAAGTCTACTATCAGGCTGAAGTATACCTTGGATTCCGGGGCGGGACAGGTTATGACAAACGATATGACTATAAGCTTTAAGTAGGGGTCGGTCTCTGCACCGACCCATTCTAATACGCCTTGTGCCGAATATTGGGCGCAAGAAAGGATGAGGTGATAAAATGATTCACTCCCTGTTTAAGGAAAACATTGTAGATGTGCTGGACAACATCATAGATGAAGGAATTCATATGGTGGACAGCTCAGGAGTTATAGTATATTACAATAAATTTGCAGCTGCCTTGGACAACGTTAATCCTGAGGAAGCCTTAGGCAGGCACATACTTGAGATTTATCCATCTCTGACAGAGGAGACCAGCACGATTATAAAGGTTATCAAAACCGGAAAACCAATCATAAATAATCAGCAAACCTTTAAGAACTACAAAGGCTTAGGGATAACCACCATAAATTCCACCATACCCATAAAGTCAGGCAAAAAGGTAATAGGAGCCATAGAGATTTCTAAGGATATAACTGAGGTGAAGAAGCTGTCAGAAAGAGTAGTAGACCTTCAGGCAGAGCTTTACTCAGACAACATCCGCGGTAAAAGAAAAGACCAAAGCAGAGCTATCTATACCTTTGCCGACATAATAGGTATCTCTGAGAAAATGCTGAAGCTTAAGAAAAATGCCCTTGCTGCATCGGATTCTCCGTCACCGGTACTGGTTTATGGAGAAACAGGTACAGGCAAGGAGCTTCTTATACATGCTATACACAACGCCAGTCCAAGACGAAACAAGCCCTTTATAGCTCAAAACTGTGCGGCACTGCCGGAGAGTCTTTTGGAAAGCATACTTTTCGGTACGGTGAGAGGCAGCTTCACGGGAGCGGAAACAAGGCCAGGGCTGTTTGAAATAGCGGATGGGGGCACCCTGTTTCTGGATGAGATAAACTCTATGTCTCTGCAGCTGCAGGCGAAGCTTCTTAGAGTAATACAGGATGGAGAGGTAAGGCGGATAGGGGATACAAAGACCACACATGTTGATGTAAGGATAATGACGGCTACAAACGTTGACCCTATTACGGCGGTCAGGGAAAAAGTCATAAGGGATGATTTGTTCTACAGGATAAGCGTTATATCTCTAAAGATGCCTGAGCTTAAGGAGCGGAGAGATGACATCCCTGAACTGATGGCACATTTTATAAAGAAATACAGCAGCATGCTGAAGAAGAATATCAAAGGGGTTTCTGCGGAGGTGATGGATTTCTTCATGACATATAGCTGGCCCGGCAACATCAGAGAGTTGGAGCATACTATTGAGGGTGCTATGAACATCACTGAAGGTCAATACATAACCAAAAACCAACTGCCTTACTATCTGCAGGAGAACTTCAAGGATACTGCTGAGCCTGGACCTATAGACAGCAAGCCTCTTAAGGATGCATTGATGGAGCTGGAGAAAAGGCTGATACAAGAGGCCTTAAGGAATAGCGGAGGCAATATAACCAAATCTGCAGAAATACTTGATATACCAAGACAGACACTGCAGTACAAAATAGGAAAATACAAGCTTACATAACCCTGCGCCGGAAATTCGGCGATTTATGTTAAATTTTGGAATACAAAGCAGGCATTATACTGAAAAACACAGTATAGTGCCTGCTTTTGCTATGTTTGAGGAGTGTGGCATATATTTTGCTTTATGTATAAAATGATAAATATTTATTATTAGGAGGATTAACATGAAAAAAGGCTGTAAATACGGAACCCACAGAGTTATTGAACCCATAGGAGTACTGCCGCAACCGGCGAAGAAAATCGATAACAATATGGATGAGCTATATGACAATGAGATATTGATTGATGTACAAACCCTGAATATTGACTCCGCCAGCTTCACACAGATTGAAGAACAGGCAGGCGGCGATGAGAAGAAGATTGCAGAGATAATGATGTCAATAGTTGCAGAAAAGGGCAAGCATCAGAATCCCGTAACCGGTTCAGGCGGAATGCTCATCGGGACAGTAGAGAAAATCGGGCCTGCCTTGGAGGGTAAGCTTGATATAAAGGTTGGCGACAAGATAGCTACATTGGTTTCACTTTCACTAACTCCTCTTAGAATAGATAAGATAAAGGAAATCAGAAAAGAAATTGACCAGGTTGATATAGAAGGAAAAGCTATACTTTTCGAAAGCGGAATATATGCGAAGATTCCAACAGACCTGCCTGAGAAGCTCGTGCTTTCTGCTCTGGACGTTGCAGGTGCACCGGCACAGGTAGCGAAGCTGGTAAAGCCGGGAGATACAGTGCTTATCATTGGAGCGGCTGGCAAATCCGGCACACTATGCTGCTATGAAGCAAAAAGAAGAGCCGGCGTTACCGGCAAGGTAATCGGCCTTGTACGCAACCAAAAAGGTGCAGACCTCCTCAAGAAGCTGGGCGTAGTGGATGAGGCTATAATTGTCGACGCACAGAAGCCTGTTGAGGTAATGAACAAGGTAGCGGAGATTACAAACGGCCAAATGACTGACATAACTATAAATAATGTTAACGTACCTGATACAGAAATGAGCAGCGTGCTTGCAACAAAGAACACCGGTATAGTTTATTTCTTCAGCATGGCTACAAGCTTTACAAAATCAGCTTTGGGTGCTGAAGGAGTAGGCAGCGACGTAACTATGATAATAGGAAACGGCTATACAAAAGGACACGCCGAAATCACCCTTCAAATCCTAAGAGAAAGCAAGGAAATGAGAGACCTGTTTACAAACCTCTACGCGTAACAGGTAACAGGTGGCAGGGTTTGGTCTCTGTGCCTGCCCGAACCGTAGGGGATGCTGCCCACAGCGCCCCACGTCATCCCAAACGCCTGTAGGGGCAGGTTTCCATGCCTGCCCGCATGAGAAATCCTAAATACATAATTGACTGATATTGAAAAAAAGAAAAAGGGGGAAATATAACAATGAGAAATTACAACGAAATCCCGATGTGGAAGAACGTGACTCCAGAGCAATGGAATGATTGGAAATGGCAGGTATCCAACAGAATTACCACCGTTGAACAACTGAAGCAGGTAATAAATATTACCCCGGAGGAAGAGGACGGAATACATGATTGTCTGAAGACACTAAGAATGGCAATAACTCCATATTATGCACTTCTCATGGACCCCAATGACCCCAACTGCCCTATAAGAAAGCAGGCAGTTCCTACATCCCATGAGCTTCATAAGGCTGATGCGGACATGCTTGACCCACTGCATGAGGATGGGGACTCCCCTGTACCGGGTCTGACACACAGATATCCGGATAGAGCCCTGCTGCTTATTACAGACCAATGCTCCATGTATTGCAGACACTGCACAAGAAGACGTTTCGCAGGACAAAATGACAGTGCTATGCCTATGGAGAGAATAGACAAAGCTATAGAATACATTAGGAATACACCGGTTATCAGAGACGTTCTGCTCTCAGGCGGAGATGCTCTGCTGGTAAATGACAATGTACTTGAATATATCGTAAGCAAGCTGAGAGCCATAGACCATGTTGAAATCATCAGAATAGGCTCCAGAACCCCTGTAGTTCTGCCTCAAAGAATTACAGAAGACTTAGTAAACATGCTTAAGAAATATCATCCAATCTGGCTCAATATGCATTTCAACCACCCGAAGGAGGTTACACCTGAGACTAAGCTTGCCTGCGACAGACTTGCAAATGCAGGTATACCGCTGGGCAACCAGTCTGTACTGCTTCGCGGGGTCAAT
The DNA here is from genome assembly GCA_029238945.1 of Clostridia bacterium. Classification (GTDB taxonomy): domain Bacteria; phylum Bacillota; class Clostridia; order Lutisporales; family Lutisporaceae; genus GWB2-37-7. Next base: position 7,230 of record JAQZBM010000010.1, on the reverse strand, counting down.
GACTGCGTGCATATAATGAGAGACTTGGTTCATAAGCTGGTACAGCTGAGAGTCAGACCTTACTATATATATCAGTGCGACTTATCCATGGGTATCGAACACTTCAGAACAAGCGTATCAAAGGGTATAGAGATTATCGAAGGCTTGAGAGGACATACTTCAGGCTTCGCTGTTCCAACCTTTGTTGTTGACGCACCCGGAGGCGGCGGAAAGATACCTGTAATGCCTCAATACTTGATTTCTCAAAGCAGGGATAAAGTTGTACTGAGAAACTTTGAAGGAGTTATAACAACATATACAGAACCTCAATATATAGAAGAAGAGTGTACTTGCGATGTATGCACAGGCAAGAAAGAAGATAAGCTATACGGAGTTGCCGGTTTGATGGACGGCAACGGCATGAACCTTGAGCCTACCGAGCTTCTCAGAAGAAACAGAGCGAAGGAAAGAGCCGGCAAATAGCTTACCGTGATGAAATAGTCAAACAGGAGTAGTTGCAATGAGTCTTATTAACCTTATATACCCCAGGTACAAAACAATATCTGTTGTAGGTACCTCCAAAAACGCCGGCAAAACCATTGCCATGAATGAAATAGTGGCTCAGGCAGAGGCACAGGGCATCACCCTGGGGCTTATATCCACAGGCAGAGACGGTGAACGCAGAGATGTGCTTACCAATACAGAGAAGCCTCCGATATTTGCTAGGAAGGGCACTATAATTGCTACGGTGGAGGACGCTGTAAACAGCATGACGGATGCTGCCAGGGCAGGCGTTGAGATACTGGATGTCACAAGCTTCAACACTCCTATGGGCAAGGTTGTATTGGGCAAGGTGGTTGAGGATGGATATGTGGAGATATCAGGCCCCGGATCCTCCTCTACCATAAAACGGGTTTGCAATATGATGCAGCAGTCAGGCGCAGAGCTGGTCATCATAGACGGCTCCCTGGACCGAAGAGCCTCGGCGGCACCCTATGTTTCGGAATGCACCTTGATAGCTGCAGGAGCTTCGCTGTCCAGAAGCATGGACACAGTGCTGCAGAGAACAAAGCATATAGTAAGCCTTTATACTATGCCTAAGGCTGACCAAGATATTCTGAAGGCTGCGGAGGAAACCATAGAAAAGGGTAAAACAATAATAATTGATGAGAATGGCTGCAGCAAGCCCATAGACACCAAGACATCACTGATGTCAGGAGACCTTATAGCACAGAGCATAAGTCCTGACTCCAGATATGTCGTGCTTAGCGGGTCGGCTACCTTTGATACTCTAAGGGATATAGTGACCGGTAAGAGGGAAGGGCTTCAGATAATAGTCAAGGATGCCACAAGGATTTTCCTGAATGAAAGCGAGCTTTTCATGCTGAGCAAGCTGGGCATGGACCTAAGGGTTATAGAGAATATAAACGTCATAGCAATAACTGTAAATCCTTACTCGCCGGAGGGATATTACTTTGATCCAGAGGTATTCTTAAGGAGAATGAGAGAAACCATACCGGAAATTCCTGTCTTTGACATAATGCAGGAGGGCTGTTGATATGTTTATGGATGACAGAACAAGATATTTATTAGGCTTTGATAAGGTGCTTGGCGACCTGCACCCCTCATCTCCCTTTGGTATCAAATGCAAAAGCAACATGAAGCCGTATATGCAGGCTGATGCCGAAAAACTGGCGCTGGAATTGGATAGGGTGCAGACCATGAGAGGCCTTATCAAAACTCAGCCTGAGATAATAAGGGAGATAAAAGCCAACCTGAAGCAAATCAAGGACATACACCGCTCTGTCGAGAGATGCATTGCAGGCGGGGTTTTGAGCCAGGTAGAGCTTTTTGAAGTGAAGAACCTTATATTTATCATGCATGGCATAAGCGCATATCAGCAAAAACTCAGATGGAGAATGGACGAGGATTATAAGGTGAACGAGCTGCCGGAAGTTATGGAGCTGCTTGACCCGCAGCACTCCGGCATACGCTCCTTTTTCATATATGATGAGTACTCAGATAGACTGAAACAGCTTCGAGCTTTGAGGGCAGCAAAGGAACTGGCTTTGCAAACTCTTCGGAAACAGGAGATAGCACAGGTTGAAGCGGCTCTTGGCATAAAGCTGAAGTCTACGGGAGAGGTAGTCATAAATAAGAGCCATACAGAACTTATAAAACAGGCCGCAGCTTGCAAAAGCCTGCAGCAGAGCAGTGAAACCTTTATAAATATAACATATAGGATAAAACCCGACGAAGAAATGGCAAGCCCCATGAAGGACATAGAGGACTTAAAGCTACAGGAGCTTATAGAAGAAACCAAAGTGATAGAGCAGCTATCCCATAAACTGGGGGAGTACGGATCGGACATAATGAAGAATATTGCTGCCATAGGTGCCTTTGACCTGCTCTTAGCCAAGGGTGAGCTTGCAATGAGACACAAAGCCGTTAAGCCGGAGATATCAGATACCAACACAATCAGTATCTCAAAAGGAGTAAATCCCGTAGTGCAGAAGGAGCTTGCCAAGAGAGACAAGGCCTATATGCCTATCAATGCGAAGCTGAACGAGGGTGTAACCTTGATAACAGGTGCAAATATGGGGGGAAAGACTGTCTCACTGAAGCTTATGGGACTTCTTGCCTGCATGGCACAACATGGATTGCTGGTGCCTGCGGAGCATATGAGCCTTGGACTGCGGAATTTCATATATATATCCTGCGGAGATGAGCAGTCGGTGGACTTGGGACTCAGCACCTTCGGAGCTGAAATCAAGGGCATCACCGGTGTAATTGAGCGGGCAGATCAAAGAGGACTGGTGCTTATGGATGAACTTGCCAGAGGTACAAATCCCAAGGAAGGCTATGCTATATCCCGTGCAATTATAGAATATCTCAGAAACAAGCTCTGTATAAGTGTAATTACCACTCATCTCGAAGGTCTGGAGAAAAGCGGTGTGAAGCATCTGCAGGTCAAAGGTCTGGATGCTGTAGACTTTTCAAGAATTACAGACAATGAAGATATATCAGAGCTTATGGACTACAGCTTGGTTGAGGTTACCGGAGAATCCGGCATACCCCATGATGCCATAAAAATATCCAAGCTTATGGGCATGCCGGAGGAAATCATAACCCAAGCCGAAGAAATAATGAAAAAAAATAGGTTGTAGGGGACGCTGCCCACAGCGTCCCGCAATAACCACCAAAAAATAACCTAAAGGAGGTCATACAATGAGTAAACTCAATCTGGATCAGAGCTTGATAGAGAAAGCCCGAGCATCTGCTTCACATATAGCAAAAGACATCCAAAGCTTCATAGACCAGCATACGACAGTGGCAGTTGAGAGAACTGTTGTCAGACTGCTTGGCATAGACGGCGTTGACGAGTTTGGCACACCGCTTCCAAACATAGTTGTAGACAGCATCAAAAGAAACGGCGGGCTGAACACAGGTGCTGCTTTTTTCCTTGGAAATGCGATGCTGAACACAGGACTGAGTCCTCAGGAGATAGCAGAGAAAATTGCTGCAGGGGAGCTTGATATCACGAAGCTTGCCATAAGGCCTGAAGCGGAGGTAAGAGCCAAGGTGGAAGAGTACGCCAAGGCAATGGTAAGCAGGATAAAGACAAACAGGGAGAAACGCTCAGAATACCTTTCCACTCATGGAGAGGGCAAGCAGCCATACCTATATGTAATAGTTGCTACAGGCAACATATACGAAGACGTAATACAGGCACAATCTGCCGCTAAGCAAGGCGCTGACATAATCGCCGTTATAAGAACCACCGGTCAAAGCTTGCTGGACTATGTACCATATGGGGCTACAACAGAAGGCTTTGGAGGAACCTATGCCACACAGGAGAATTTCAGGATAATGAGAAAGGCTCTTGATGAAGTAGGCGAAGAGGTAGGAAGATATATCAGACTTTGCAACTACTGCTCAGGCCTTTGCATGCCTGAGATAGCAGCTATGGGCTCCATGGAAAGACTGGATGTAATGCTGAACGACGCATTGTACGGCATTCTTTTCAGAGACATAAACATGCAGAGAACCCTGGTTGACCAGTTCTTCTCAAGAGTTATAAACGGCTTTGCCGGAGTAATCATAAACACAGGAGAAGACAACTACCTTACAACTGCTGATGCAGTGGAGGAAGCTCATACAGTACTTGCTTCACAGTTCATAAATGAACAGTTTGCCTTGATGGCAGGAATACCTGAGGAGCAAATGGGCTTGGGTCATGCCTTTGAGATGGACCCGAACCTGGAGAACGGCTTCCTGCTTGAGCTTGCACAGGCTCAAATGGCTAGAGAAATATTCCCTAAGGCGCCGCTAAAGTACATGCCGCCTACAAAGTTCATGACAGGCAATGTTTTCAAGGGGCATATTCAGAATGCACTTTTCAACATAACCTCAATATGGACCAAACAGGGAATTCAGCTTCTTGGTATGATGACAGAAGCAATACACACTCCTTTCATCGCAGACAGAGCCTTGTCTATAGAAAACGCAAGGTATGTATTCAACAACATGAGAGACATTGGCGATGAAATAGAATTCAAGCAGGGCGGAATAATCCAGCAAAGAGCTGCTTTTGTATTGAAGAAGGCAGCAGAGCTTTTGGAGGAAATTCAAAGTGAAGGCTTGTTCGCAACTCTGGAGCAAGGCAAGTTTGGCGGAGTGAAGAGAGCAAGAACAGGCGGCAAGGGCTTAGACGGAGTTGTAAAGAAGGATGAAAAATACTTGAATCCTTTCATAAGCCTGATGCTTGAAAATAAATAGTGAAGGAGGTTTAATATGAGCTCAGGACTATACTCAATGAATAAGAGAGATTTCGATACAACCCTAGATCCCAAAAGAGTCAGACCCTATGGGGATACCATGAATGACGGCAAGGTACAGCTGAGCTTCACTTTGCCGATGAAGGCTGATGAGATTGCAGCAGAGGCTGCCAAGCAGTATGCCATGAAGATGGGTCTCGAAGAACCCAGCGTTGTCCATATGGCGGACTTGGGAGTAGGCTACAGCTTCTTCGTAGTATATGGAAGCTGCACACATACTATAGATATCACAGGCATCAAGGTCTCAAAGGTGGAAAGCTCGGTGATGAGCATGCATGAGGTTGATGATTATATAAAGAACAATATAGGCAGAAAAATAGTTGTGGTCGGTGCAAGCACAGGTACTGACGCACATACTGTAGGCATCGATGCCATAATGAATATGAAGGGCTATGCAGGCCATTACGGCTTGGAAAGATACGACATGATTGAGGCGTATAACTTGGGTAGTCAGGTGCCAAACGAAGAATTTATCAAGAAGGCTGTGGAGCTGAATGCAGATGCTTTGCTTGTTTCACAGACTGTTACACAGAAGAATGTGCATATACAAAACCTGACAAACCTGATTGAGCTTCTGGAAGCGGAAGGCTTGAGAGACAGGTTTGTAGTGGTATGCGGAGGACCGAGATTATCCCATGAGCTGGCAAAGGAGCTGGGTTATGATGCCGGCTTTGCAGGAGGCTCTTATGCAGAGGATGTGGCATCCTTTGTAGCACAACAGTTAACAGCAACTATATAATACGCGGCATAAACTTGGGACAAGGGGACGAAAAAGGTAACAGGTTCCTTGTCCCATAGTCGTGAAGAGAACCGGTGCGTAGGCTGGAACCAAGCACAAACCAGAACTCATGAGACTAGCGACTCAAAAATCGCGACTGAACTTGCCGCATAACACCTGTTACCTGAGAAAAGCGAGCTTACGCTCGCTTTTTTTTACTTCAATATATCATCCGGCAGCTTTTCGCCGGGGTCATCCGGAATTTCTTCTCTCGGAAGCACCTTGAAGCCTACCTTATAAGCATTGCTTGATATACCCGCCTTATCCTTTACAATCAGGGATACTACGTAGTCTCCGTCGGCTTCAAAGGTATAGGATGGATTCTTTTCTCTTGAAAATAATATATACATATCATCGTTTCTGGATACTGACCACTCGTAGGAAGTAACCTCGTCGTCTATATCAGGATCCGAGGCCTCACAAACAAAGTCTATTTTGTCACCTGCATAAATCTTGTTCTTACTCAATATGAACTTAGCTACAGGTATCTGATTTTGACGTGCTGTCGGAGTATTACCGCCTCCAAAAGCTGGTAGATACTTCATCAGCTCATCCCGTGCGAAGAAGGCTCCGGCTATAAGCGCCAGTATAATCACCGCCGCCGTAAGTCTCTTCACGGATCTGGCTGAGCGCTTCCTCTTTGCCTTTTGTATGTTTTTCATAATCTGCTTATCAACAGAACCGTTGCCTATGAAGGTTGAGTACAGCAGAGAAGCTTTAAAATCATTGTAGACTTCATTAATCGATTTATAGCTCTCAGCATTGCACTTGGTCACCAAAGAGGCTATGGTGGGAGGCAGATTGTCTTTGTCATCTTCAAGGGTAGCCTTGGGTGTGTTTGCAAAAATACAGCAAATCACATCTCCCAATCTTTTTATAATGCTCTGTTCAGTAGCATAAAGTGCGTCTTTGTCGAATTTTATTGCGAGATTGAAGTTAAGTGTTCTGCTTCCTATTATGGATAAGTTCTCCAAGTCAAGCAGATGATATTTTATCAGTCGGTTTGCACTTTCCAGCTTAATCAGCTGACTAAGCAAGCTCTCTGTAATATACATTTTATCGCTGATTCTAAGATTAACAGTGGATAAGTGATTGCTTAAGGTGGTGCCCGGGGTGGCTTTGCTAACTATATAGAAGTTTAAGTCCTGATAGAAATAATCAACGAAGTTTTTGACGACAAGGCTTAAGTCCTCATTGAACATATCCTTAACGGCAAAAATGATACTTCCGTCCATGATTTCGTTGACTATTAGATTTTCTATATTGAAGTTTTCTGTGTCTTCCGCTACATATATGTTTTGCAGTTCGCTTTTATACAGCGTATCCAAAACCTTATATTTGTTAGCGATTAATATAGGCTCCATACAATCACCCCGAATCATTTATTCTACATAAAATGATTATTTCCTTTATTATCCTTCAAAAAACTCAAAAAATTTACATTATATTGGGGTGTTAGTAAAAATATACCACAAAATAGGAGATATTAATCTGTCAAAAGATAGGTTAACAATTGAATAGATTATGTCGTAGGGGATGCTGCCCACAGCATCCCGCAAAACAAGCCTCGTCATCCCGTAGGGAACGACCCCCGTTGTCGTTCCTTATAAGCGAAGGATCTTCCCCCAATACGTG
>JAQZBM010000187.1 GCA_029238945.1 Clostridia bacterium | reverse complement strand
GATTTTACTCTGAAGAGCGCGAAATCGTTTACCGCTGTTCATAAATCGCACAAAGTACAGTTCTCTTTATGTAAAAACTTTAGTGCGATTTATATATTTACAAAGTAAATCCGGCTAAAAGTATTTTTATAAGCTTTCACCAAAATCCTGGCGGAATTTGGAAGCCAGTTTTTGCTGCCAATCAGAAATCGGCTTCAGCCTTCCGAAGAAGAAGCGCAGAAGCTTTGGCTCATCTACAAAGGCAAGGCCCTCAATCAGCATGCGGTTCTCATAAAGCCATGCGATTCTGTCTATTGCATATTTGACCTGTGAAAGAGTAAATACTCTTCTTGGCATCGCAAGACGCAAAAGCTCCATATTTGAGAGTACTTCACTGCCGTCAGGATTTCTCTGCTCTGACATGGTGCCTCTCTCCATGCCGCGTATGCCTCCGGCGATATAAAGGGCTGCTGCCAGAGCACCTGCGGGGTATTGGCTCTGAGGTATATGGCTTACAAACTCCATGGCGTTAATATGGCAGCCAAGTCCTCCTGCCGGAGTAACTACAGGGATGCCCTTTTTGGCAAGCTCATCCACCATGTAGGAGATAAACTGAGGACCTTGATTTATCATCTCTTCATCCATGGTCTCTTCAAGGCCGACAGTCAAAGCCTCCATCTCCCGGACTGACATTCCGCCATAGGTAAGAAAGCCTTCGTAAAGGGTTACTAGCTCACGCATTTTTTCGTAGACAGCCTTGCTCCTGATACAGATGCCGCCGCCTCTGGCAGACCCAAGCTTTCTGGCAGAGAAGTATACAATGTCACAGAGCCTTGCAAGCTCCTTTGTAATTTCTCTGATGCTCATGCTTCTGCATTTTTCTTCCCGTTCTTTTAAAAAGTACAGGTTATCTGAAAGCAGGCTTGCATCCAGTATAAGCATGAGGCCGTATTTGTCACATAGGCTGCGTACTTCACTTAAGTTTTGCAGGGAGAAGGGCTGGCCTCCTATAAGGTTTGTACCTGCCTCCATACGGACAAAGGCAATTTTGTCTGCGCCGTTTTTCTCAATTAATTCATTCAGCTTCTCAATATCAATATTACCCTTAAAAGGGTTACTGCTTGTAACCTCAAGTCCGGTATCGGCTATAAGCTCTTCAACAGTACCGCCGTTTAGGACTATATGGGATTTCGTAGTAGTAAAGTGGTAGTTCATAGGCACAATAGTCCCGGGTTTGACAAGTGCCTGAGAAATAATATTCTCGCAGGCTCTTCCCTGGTGTGCAGGCAGAAAGAAATCCATTCCGAATATTTCATGAAGCTTGCTTTCCAAACGGGTAAAGGTTTCACTGCCGGCGTAGCTGTCATCGGCAACCAGCATAGCTGACTGCTGCCTGTCACTCATAGCGTTAACACCGCTGTCTGTAAGCATATCCATAAATACATCCCTGTTTTTTAGCAGGAAGGTGTTGTTGCCTGCCTCGGTTATAGCCTCCAGACGCTTTTCAACGGGAGGAAGCGAAAGCTTCTGTACAATACGCACCTTGTGCATCTCTAAAGGTATCTGTTCTCCACTAAAAAATTTGATATTTGCCATTTAATAATTCCTCCAATTTCAATAAAGTGTGTTCCAAATTTGTTGTTTGCAATCTCTATATTCAAATAATAATAGCCGTCATCCATATAACCATCTCCTTTTTAAGCATAAAAAATCCCGTCCAATGAATATTCAAAGGACGGGAGTATCTCCGTGTTACCACCTTAGTTTATCAGTATTTCACAATACCAACCTTATCAAGTACATACAAAAAGTATTATACTTTAGCACAATAACGGGTGCAGGCTCCCGGCATCAGCCTACTCGGGAAATTCCCTTTTGGTGTGCAGCTCGTAAGACGTATTCAAAATGTCTTCCCTTGCTCCTCTCACCATACCGGCAGCTCTCTGTCAGGTTCTGACATTTCTACTTCTTCTCAGTCATCGCTTTTGAAATGTTATTTCACATTATACTTGCCTTATATTTTTATGTCAAGCCTATTATTTTGAAAATTTAAAAATTTTTTGCATTAAATAATTTTTGAATTTTCAAAAAAAGGGGTTGACTTTTAAAAGTGCTTTTTATTATAATAGCAATAATTTACTTATGAGGAGCAATGATTATGGATTCTATATCGCAGAGCAAAGCAGCAGCTATAAAGATTAGAACAGAATTCAAGCCGGGGGATGCAGGAAGCATAATACAGCTTCACGGCTGGATTTATGAAAAGGAATGCGGATACAATCAAGTATTTGAGGCTTATGTATGTAAAACCTTTTTTGATTTCTTACTAAAGTACAATCCGGAAAAAGACCGGGTGTGGATAGCAGAAGATAAGGAACAGGCTATAGGTGCCATTGCAATAGTAGGGCATTCGACAGAAAGAGCTCAGCTGAGGTGGTTTATACTGCATCCTGAATATAGGGATTTTGGGCTGGGTAAGAAGCTTCTTTATGATGCAATACAATATTGCAGGGATAAAGGCTATAAACAGGTGTTTCTGGATACCACAGAAGAGCAGACAAAAGCCATAGCCATGTATACCAAGGCAGGCTTTGTGAAGGTAGCAGAGCATGAAAACAAAACATGGGGAAAAGAATTATTTGAGGAAACTTATGAATTGAATCTTCCGTAGATTAAGAAGTAAAATCAGACTTTTCTATATTTAGAAAAAATATTTACGGTAAACTATTGATTTAATAAAATTTGCGTAGTATAATTACTTTCAAGTTAAATTTGATTGAGCAGAGGAGAACTGAACAATGAAAGCTTTTGCAAATAACCAAGTAAATTACATATATTATTATAGCCAATTTAGATAGGGTTTGTATTTATGTACAACATGGATGCAAACCCGAAAGTGTTACCGGTTTAAGGGTTTGTATCTATGTTGGTTATTTTGTTATAACGTTTTTCATTGTAGTTATATATGAAGCCGCATAGATGACATCTATGCGGCTTATTCGTTTTTTGCCGCATAGGGAAGCCTATGCGGCTTTATCTTTTAAAATGAAAGGGGTAAGAGGTTGTGAATGTGTTAATGTCCGTAGGGACGCAAGGTTTAGTTTTGGGATTGATGGTATTGGGGGTGTATATAAGCTATAGGCTGCTTAATTTGGCAGACATGTCGGTGGATGGCAGCTTCGCATTAGGCGGCGCAGTTGTCGCAGCCTCCCTAAATGCCGGGCTGCCTCCCGCAGCAGGGATTTTATTGGCCTTGTCCTCGGGAATGGCGGCAGGGTTCGTAACCGGTATATTGCAGGTAAAGCTCAAAATCTCCAGCCTGCTTTCAGGAATTTTGGTTATGGGGGCTTTGTATTCCATAAACTTAAGAATTATGGGCAGGGCAAATATACCCTTATTCAATACAAAACATTTGTTTAGCAGCGAGCTTTCGCCTATTATAATTGCTCTGGTTCTTGCTGCAGCATGTAAGCTTCTGCTTGACCAGTTTCTTAAAACAGGACTAGGCTATGCCGTAAAAGCTGTGGGAGACAATCCTCAGATGGTAAGCTCACTGGGTATAAAGATAGGCAGTATTAAAATATTCGGGTTGATGCTGTCAAACGGTCTGATTGCTCTTTCGGGCAGCATAATGGCACAGTTTCAAGGCTTTGCAGATGCTTCTATGGGGATTGGTACTCTTGTATTGGGTATAGCATCAATAATTATAGGTCAGACACTGCTGAAGAAAGTAAGGTTCTTGAAGGAAACAAGCATGATATTAATCGGAACTATTATTTATCAGCTGACAATTTTTGCAGTAATGAATCGTGGTATGGCAGCGTCAGATATGAAGCTGCTTACCTCGGCAGCAATAGTGCTCTTCCTTGGAGCTGGTCAGCTTAAGCCGGGAATAAACGCAGTATTTAGAAAAAGGGGGTTATCACATGCTAAAAATTAACTGCCTTACAAAGAGCTTTACTAATCCATACGGAGAGCCAAATAAAGTGCTCTCGAACTTATCAATAACAATTAATGACGGAGAATTTGTCAGCATTATAGGAAGCAACGGAACCGGTAAATCAACTTTATTGAATATCATTTCCGGCTTGATAAAGGAAAGTTCAGGAGAAATCAGCTTGAATGACATGACCCTGACAGCTTTACCTGAACACAGCAGAACCAGAATAATCAGCAGAGTGTTTCAGGATCCTGCAGCTGGAGCATGCCCGTCCATGACAGTCAGAGAAAATCTATCCCTTGCTTTGAATAAGGGAAAGCTTCTAAACCTGAAAAGGTGTCTTCGTCACAGCACGGAGACTCTTGAAGGGCTTTTGGAGTGTATTTCACTGGACTTGAAAAAGTATATGGATGTAAAGGTGAAATATCTGTCAGGAGGGCAGAGACAGGCTTTAGCCTTGGTAATGGCAAGCGCCTCAAACCCGCAGGTCATGCTGTTGGATGAGCACACAGCTGCATTGGACCCCAAGACCTCCAATGAAATTATGGATTTAACCGACAGTATCGTAAGAGAAAAAAACATTACTACCTTAATGGTTACTCATAATTTGAAGCATGCACTTACGTATGGAGACAGGCTTATTATGCTTCATAAGGGAGAGGTTGTACTGGATGCAAGAGGGGAGGAGAAGAAAAGCTTAACCATAGAAACAATACTAGAGAAGTTTGAATATGAAATATAGAGGGAGAGAATAAAATGAGAAATATGAGAGTTATTGGGAAATTATTAACAGTTTTAATGATAGGAACAGCGATACTGGGAGGCTGCAGCAGCACAAGCAGTTCTGATGCAGCGGCACAGGAGAAGGTCAGGATAGGCATTACTCAGATAGTTACTCACGGTGCGTTGGATGCAAATAGAGAGGGATTTTTGAAAGCCTTGGAGGATAACGGCTACATTGAAGGTAAGAACTTGGAGGTTGACTATCAGAATGCTCAAGGTGACTTGCCGACAGCCCAGACCATTGCAAAGCAGTTTGCATCGGACAAAAAGGATTTGATATTCGCTATAGCTACACCCACAGCCCAAGCAGCGTATAACTCAACAAAGGATATTCCCATACTGATAAGCGCAGTAACTGACCCTGTCACAGCAGGCATAGTAAAGTCCTTGGAAGCACCGGGTACAAACGTATCGGGAACCTCGGACTATCTGTCACCGGAAAAGCAGCTGGAACTTATAAAGATGTTTGCCCCTGAAGCTAAAAGACTTGGTGTTATTTACAACACCAGTGAGGTTAACTCTGAGGTTCAAATCAAGCAGTTGAAGGAATACAGTGAAAAGTACGGTTATGAGGTTATACCTGTCGGAATTACAAGCACCAATGAGGTTACGCAAGCCATGGGAAGCCTAGTGGGAAAAATAGACGTATTGTATGTTCCAACTGACAATCTGGTGGTTTCTGCAATGCCTTTGATAGCTCAAAAAGCCTTAGAAAATAAGATACCTGTTATAGGCTCTGAGGCAGGCACTGTAGCATCAGGCGCCCTGGCTACACAGGGTATTGACTACTACCAGCTGGGCTACAAGACAGGAGAGATGGCTGTAAAGGTGTTGAAGGGTGAGGATGTTTCCAAAATGCCGGTCATAACAGCATCCGGAACAACAATTACAATAAATGAGGATACTCTCAACGCCTTAGGCCTGTC
>JAQZBM010000186.1 GCA_029238945.1 Clostridia bacterium | reverse complement strand
CTACAGCTATCAGTCTATCAGCGTCTCCATCAAAGGCTAAGCCCACATCTGCACCTGCATCCACTACAAGCTTCTGAAGATTGCCGGGATGTGTAGAGCCGCAGTCAACATTTATGTTCTTGCCGTCAGGCTTGTTGTTTATAATTACTATTTCTGCACCCAAGTCAGCCAGTACTGATGGAGCAGCAATATATGATGCGCCGTTGGCACAGTCTACCGCAATTTTCAGTCCTCTAAGGTTAACATCTATAGTTTTCTTTAGAAAATCTATATATGAATGAACTGCATTATCAACTTCAATCTTTCTGCCGATATCTCCTGCCGTCGGATTAGCTATAGCACTCTCTTCACTGTTAAGATAACTTTCTATCTTATCCTCCAACTCATCTGAGAGCTTATATCCCTTGTTGTTGAAGAACTTTATGCCGTTATACTCAAAAGGATTATGAGAAGCTGATATCACAATACCTGCATCCAGTCCTAAGTGTCTTGTAAGAAAAGCAACCGCAGGTGTAGGCAAAACTCCTAATACTACTGCTTCGGCACCCATAGAGCATATACCCGCTACCAAAGCAGCTTCCAACATATCTCCGGAAATTCTTGTATCCTTACCAACTGCAATTCTAGGTTTGTGATGTGTTTCCTCCGTAAGGACATATGCGCCGATTCTTCCTAGATTAAATGCAAGCTTTGAATCCAGTTCTTTATTGGCAATTCCTCTCACACCGTCAGTTCCAAATAAACGTCCCATTATTACCCCCCTTTCGAATTATAGGAAATATTTTTTTAGATATTTTTATAAATCCTATTCGGGTATATCTTAATTCATAATATCACATTAATTTTTTATATTCAATTTCATTATATGTTTGCTTACATGTAATTTATTTCCCTTAATGCTAGAATTCTGAATCTTCTTCATCAATTTCCTCAACAGCCTGGCTTTCCTCCAGCTCATCAATGAGCATTTTTACAGCTTCTGCATCTTCTTCATGAACATAAAGCTCCATTGGCCCCGCTGCAAAGTTATAGCCTGTGCCAAAGCTGCCCAAGCCTATGATATCCTGTAAATCTTCACCTTTAACAAAGTACTCTACATCAGCATCTGTAAGAACAGATTTAGTAATAGTTATCAGGGGTTTGTCGCCGGTTTCCAGCACCTTTATAAATTTTCCTGCTCTAAGCTCTGCACCGCATTCGCTGCATTTTACGGCCTCAAGCTCGTTTCTCGCATTGCATCTAGGACAGTTCATAAAATCCCTCCTATAAATACTCCCGGAGCACCTGGCCCCGGGAGATAAATACTACATGTTTTCAGGTACTTCTATGCCGATTATGCTCAAGCCTGTCTCAATTACATTGCAGACTGCCTTAGTAAGATGAAGTCTTGCTGCCTTAACTTCCGGTTCTGCATTCATAATAGGATGGCTGTTGTAGAACTTGTTATAAGCCTTAGCGATTTCTGTCACATGTCTAGTTATAACGAAAGGCTCATATCTGTCTGCCGCTTCCTTAAGCGCAGCCTTGAAGCCGTCCAGAAGCTTAACCAGGTTGAATTCCTCATCTGTTGTAAGCTTGCTGTAATCCGCTGTGCTCGGGAAGTCTCCTGCCTTGCGCATTACACTCTTACCTCTTACACAGGTATATTGGACATATGGACCGGAATCTCCCTCAAAGCTTAGTATATCTTCCCATGAGAAAATTATATCCCGGTCACGATTGTTTTTGAGAATTGTATAAGCAACTGCTCCCATACCAACCTTTTTGGCAACATCTGCTTTGTCTGCAAGTCCGCTGTTCTTGCTTTCTACTATCTCCAGAGTCTTCTCTGCAGCTTCATTCAGTACTGTCTTGGCATAAATCATGTCTCCGGAGCGGGTTGCCATCTTGCGGTCTGCAAACTTAACCAAAGACGTTCCTATGTGGGCCATATTGTCTGCCCAGTCAAAGCCCATAAGCTTCAATACTGTAAATATCTGCTTGAAGTGCAGAGCTTGTGTGTTGCCGACAACGTATAGGCATTTGTCAAAGTTATAGGTCCTGTGTCGATACAATCCAGCTGCCAAGTCACGGGTTGCATATATTGTAGCACCGTCTGACTTAAGTATCAAGCATGGCGGCATATTGAATTTCTCCAAGTCTACAATCTGAGCTCCGTTGCTCTCAACCAAAAGGTTCTTATCTCTGAGCATTTGTACAACCTCGCCCATCTTATCAGTGTAGAAGCTCTCACCATTGTATGAATCAAACTCTATATTGAACTCTTTATACAGCTTCTTGAATTCTACTATGCTGAGATCCCTGAACTTCTGCCATAGGGCAAGCATCTCAGGGTCTCCATCCTCCAGCTTCTTGAAAAGCTGTCTTGCTTCATCCTCCAGCTCAGGGTGCTTTTCTGCTTCCTCATGGAACATAACATATACCCTCAGAAGCTCTGTTATAGGGTCCTTCTCCAGAGCTTCTTCATTACCCCAATGCTTGTAGGCAGCTATCTGCTTTCCAAACTGAGTACCATAGTCGCCTATGTGATTCAGCCTTTCTGTATGGTAGCCAAGGTGTCTGTATATCTTCTCCAAAGCACTGCCTGTCAGAGTGTTTACCAAGTGTCCTATATGGAAAGGCTTTGCTATGTTCGGAGATGAAAACTCAACAAGCACTGTCTTGCCGTCCCCTTCCTTTGAAGCACCAAAGTCTCTTCCCTTCTCATTTACCTCTGTAAGTATTTCCTTCATGAACTCTGCTCTGTTTACGAAGAAATTCAGATAGCCCCCTGCAGCTTCTACCTTGCCTATAACATTATCCTGTGCAAGCTTGCCTGCAAGATCCGCTGCTATCATATTCGGCGCCTTGCGGAGCACCTTCGCAAACTGGAAGCATGGGAATGCATAGTCTCCCATATTTGATTGCGGCGGTATCTCTATAAGCTCCATGATTTTTTCTTGTTCCATATCAACCAGCTGGCTTATCTTGCCCGCTATTTCCTTTTTGAAATCCACGATAATCCCTCCTGTAAATGTATATAAATAAATTTATATTTTATATTTTTACGGGCAGGCATGGAAACCTGCCCCTACGATTGCATAATAATAGTTATTATAACCAAATAAAAAAACTCCAATCTCTTCTGTAAAGAGACGGAGTTCCGCGGGACCACTCTAATTGACCCTTAGGCTTCACCCATAAGGCCCACTCAATATCCTTAACGCAGATGTACGTTCAGCTTACTTACGCAAGCGCTTTGACTGAATTCTCCCCGGCTCTTTTCTCACATGCTTTACTGCCATCTCACACCTAACATGGCTCTCTTTGAGCAAGCTTCTGCGATACTTTTCCGGTTCATAGATGAAAATTTATAATTACAATATATTATATGTGATTTATAGCGTCTTAGTCAAGGGTACAGGTAAAAAAGAGTGAAAAAAAGCCATCCTAACATCTTGGAGGATGGATGATGGCGGGTTTTATTCCGTATCATCTTAGGATGGCTTAATACTAATCTTTTTTTATAACAAGATTTACTGAAGGGTTTTGCACTTGCTGCAAAACCTACTAAAGGCGTTTCAACGAGGCAGAGGGATATATGTCCTCCTCCTGTTGCTGAAATCGGAACCCGCCACTTATTGAAGTGGGGGGCATCTTTTGCCTCGTTACTTTATGCAGGCTGCTCCTCTAACTAGAGCTTCTTTGTTTAGAGGAATAACGCTAGCCTTTTTGCCTGTGAATATTTCTGAGATAATTTCCATAACTGAGTCTTGGGTTGCTGCACCTGATGCTTCCAAGTATGCACCAAGCATTACCATGTTGGCAATTTTGCCTGATCCAAGCTCGTTAGCAATATCATTTGCAGGTACATAGTAAACCTTTATGTCAGTTCTGGTAGCCTTCTTATCAATCAAAGAGCTGTTGATGATAAGAGTACCGCCAGGTATAACGTCGTTTTCAAATTTGTCCAGTGATGGTCTGTTTAATATTAATGCAGCTGTAGCTTCTGAAACTACGGGAGCGCCTACCGGGTCTTCAGAAATTATAACGTTGCAGTTTGCAGTACCGCCGCGCATTTCCGGACCATAGGATGGAAGCCAGGATACTTCCTTGCCTTCTTTCAGAGCAGCTTCAACTAATATCTTACCCATAGCCATTACGCCTTGTCCGCCAAAGCCGGCCATAATAATTTCATGTGTCATTTATTTCGCCTCCTCTGGTGTTCTGAAGTTACCCAATGGGAAATATGGCATCATGTTTTCTTGCAGCCACTTTAATGACTCTACAGGAGTCTTACCCCAGTTTGTTGGGCAAGTTGAAAGTACTTCAACCAGTGTGAAGCCTTTGCCTTCCATTTGCAGTTGGAAAGCCTTCTTTATTGCCTTCTTGGCTTGATTTATATGCTTAACGTCATGTACTGATACTCTCTCTACAAATACTGCTTTTGGAATTGTAGCAAGCATTTCGCTGACTCTTAGCGGCATACCTGCATGGTCTTCCATTCTTCCAAGAGGAGCAGTAGTAGCCTTTTGACCTACTAGAGTTGTTGGAGCCATTTGGCCGCCGGTCATACCGTATATTGCATTGTTTACGAATATTGTAGTGAACTTTTCGCCTCTCATAGCAGCGTGAACAATTTCAGCTGTACCAATTGAAGCCAAGTCACCATCGCCTTGATATGTGAATACAGCCTTGTCGGGATGTACTCTCTTTATGCCGGTCGCAACAGCTGGTGCTCTACCGTGTGATGCTTCATGCATATCGCAGTTGAAATAGTCATAAGCGAAAACTGAGCATCCTACCGGAGCAACACCTATTGTTTTATCTACTAGACCTAATTCTTCCAATACTTCTGCAACAAGTCTGTGGATTATACCATGGGTACAGCCTGGGCAGTAATGGAAAGGCTTATCTGTTAAGCCTTTTGTCTTTTCAAATACAACAGCCATTATTTTGCACCCCCTAATACCTTCTTAGCCTGCTCAACGATAGCCTTTGGTGTTGGAATCATACCGCCTGTTCTTCCATAGAACTCAACCGGCTTCTTACCGTTAACAGCTAATCTTACATCTTCTACCATTTGACCCATGCTCATCTCTACTGTTAAGAAAGCCTTAACGCTTGCTCTATCAGCAGCATCCTTTATAGCTTGTGTCGGGAATGGCCACAATGTGATAGGTCTTATCATACCTGCCTTTATGCCATCCTTTGCAAGTGTATTGATAGCGTTCTTTACTATTCTTGCAGTAGTGCCATAAGCGACGAATACTATTTCAGCTCCGTCCAGGTTGTAAGTCTCTACTCTTGTTTCATTTTTAGCTATTTCATCGTATTTTCTGAAAAGCTTAAAATTGTGGTTTTCGCACTCTTGCGGATCTATGAAAAGTGAGTTTATTATGTTTGGTTGTCTCTTGCCGTCTGTACCTGTAGTAGCCCATGTTTTCTCCGGAAGTGTTCTCTTCGGTACAGGTCTGAATTCTACCGGCTCCATCATTTGTCCAATCATACCGTCGCCTAAAACTAAAACCGGGTTTCTGTATTGGTCAGCAAGGTCAAATGCCTCTTATAACGCATGGAAGCTCTGCTCCTGCGATATATGTGATGCCTTCCTGCTTTAAGCTTATTCCTGGGCTTGATGATGAAGTCATTACTCTTGCACCAGAACCAGCTGCTCCATATACCATGTTTATAGCGGCAACCTCTGATTCTGCTTGTAGGAAAATACCATTTTCCTGAGGTAATCTAAGTGACATATACTCTGGTATCTCATTCTGCGGTGTTATCGGATAACCGAAAAAGTATCTGCAGCCGGCTTTTATGGCCGCTTCTGCGATAGCTTCATTACCCTTCCATAATTCCTTTGCCATTATGTTAAACCTCCCTAATAAATTAGATAAACTAAGATGAGCAATTTTATAATCTTTCTACTTTGATTACTACATCAGGACAAATTCTTGCGCATGATGCACATGCTGTACACTTGTCCATCTCCTTTACTGTTGCCGGATGATAACCCTTTACATTGATTCTGTCTCTGTCCATAACAACAATGTTTACCGGACAAACTGTTGTGCATAGCTCGCAGCCTTTGCACTTGTTCTCATCGAACGTAACTTTTCCTGCCATTTTCTTACCTCCTTCATTTTTCATCAAACTATTCCCAAGGCTTCTTCATATATATGTCTATGGGGAACACTTCCCCTTTAAGGTTATGGGGCAAGCTTGGCACCAAATCCTTATGGACTACTATATACTTTATAGGCAGTCCCAAGGCGTCTGATACTTGCTCACATAGTTTCTGTCCCCTCATGATGTCTTCGATTGTAGTTTCTCCGCATAGGTGGGTGTTGTTTACCAATGAGGTAACCTTTTGTCTGGAGCCTGCCTCTATCTCCCTGATGTACCTTATGGCGCCATCCAGGTCGTGAGTCATGCTTCTATTGGCATTCAGTACAAACATCATGTCATAAGGCTCTCTGTCCAAGCTCTCATGATATCTGCCCAACGCTGTAGCTCCTACCTTGTCCCCTCCTACATCGAGAACTGCACTATAGGACTTGTCATGAAAGACAGTATTTATTTCAGGGGATAGGGCAGGCAAATCGCCCGCCAAACCCTTGATTGATGAAGAAATCACTCTGATACCCTTTTCCTCAAAGAATGGCTCCAGCTCTCTGGAACGGAAATAGGGGTTTACTATATCTAAATCAACAATTGCTGTCTTATATCCTGCTGCGGCTAAACCCAAGGTGTAGTTAACTGCAAATTCCGTTTTGCCGCTGCCATAGTGTCCGGTAATTATTCTGATTCTTTTTTCATCAAACATAAACAAACCTCTTAATATTTATTTTATCTGTATTCCTTGGCTTGCTCTTCTCCTCTTAATACTCTCAGGCCGCCTTCAGCCAGAGCTATCATCTCGTCCTCTCCCGGATATACTCTTATCTCTCCGATGAACTCTACTCTTTCCTTTATCCAGCCTACCAGCATCTTGTCGTAAGCTAAGCCGCCTGTTATGCATATAGCATCAACCTTGCCTTCAAGTACTGCAGCACAGGAGCCTATTTCCTTAGCTACCTGATAAGCCATCGCCTTGTACACAAGCTCTGCTTCTTTATTTCCTTGTTCAACCATAGCCTGAACTGTTCTTCCGTCATTTGTTCCAAGATAAGCAACTAAGCCGCCCTTGCCAACATTCTTCTTCTTCATTTCATCCAGCGTATACTTGCCTGAATAGCAAAGCTTCATCAAGCTGCTTACAGGAAGAGTTCCTGTTCTCTCAGGGGAGAATGGACCTTCTCCATCCAGTGCATTGTTAACATCTATTACTCTTCCATCTTTGTGAGCACCTACTGAGATGCCGCCGCCCAAGTGAGCAACTATAAGGTTCAGGTCCTTGTAGTCCTTACCTAAGTCCTTCGCTGCTCTTCTTGCAACTGCCTTTTGATTTAAAGCATGGAATATGCTTATTCTATCAATCTCAGGCATACCTGATATTCTAGCTATATCGTCCAGTTCATCAACTACAACAGGGTCTACGATGAAAGCAGGTATATTGAGCTGTGCAGCAATTTCATTAGCTACCAATGCTCCTAAGTTTGAAGCGTGCTGTCCTCTTTCTGCCTTCTTCATTTCATCTACCATTAAATCGTTAACCTTGTAGGTACCGCTCTCAATGGGCTTCAAAAGTCCGCCTCTGCCTATTACGGCATTCAGCTTTGTTATGTTTATACCGTTTGTATTCAGAGTTTCAAGTATGACATTTTTTCTGAACTCAAACTGGTCAGCAACCGTCTTAAACGGAGCCAGCTCCTCGTTTGAGTGTCTTAATGTTGTCTCCAATACCGGCTTTTCATTATCAAATATCGCTATTTTGGTTGATGTTGACCCCGGGTTTATTATTAATAATCTGTATACTTCCTGCATGGTTCTCCCCCTATCTGATTATTTACTTGCCATCAATACACCGATGGCTATTGAATTAAGCTTTGCTTCGTCTGAGTCCGCTCTTGAGGTTAAAACCACCGGAGCCTTAGCACCAACTATTATTCCTGCATTCTTAGC